>JAPULJ010000615.1 GCA_027295145.1 Alphaproteobacteria bacterium
GCCAGCTTCGCTGGCGAAGCGCATCTCGAGCGGAGCTTGCCCGCGGATCCCTCCCGGCGCGCCATTCTTTTCAGGGAGTTGACGACTTCTTCAGATTCACGTTCTTTTCGAGGCGCCGTTTGGGATCGTCCAATTCGGCAAACTGCCGTCAGTTAGCTTGTGCCTACGCGCCACGAACTCTCCGTAACATCCCAACTCCACACACCGCCAGCCGACTGACGGCTCCCGCGCCCTTCTCTATCTACGCATTCGGCGGCGTCCGACACCGAACAGGAACCCGAGGCCGACCGCGAGCTGGAGTCCCAAGCCCGGTTCTGGCAGGTCGGTCACGTCCATCACATAGAGCCCGCCCTGGAGATCGCTCAACAAGACGCGATCCAGACCGAGGAAGGGGTAGACGCCCCAGTTTCCGTTGTAGTTATGCGGGCCCGTGAGATAGGTGTCGTAGTGGCCGAGCTTAATCGGGTCGGACGGGTTGCTGATGTCGATCACCACCACACCGGCCTCGTACCACGAGACGAAGAGCAGTGTGTCGTCGAACAGCACCGGGTTGTGGGGCGAGACGGCGTTGATCCCAAGAGACGTGCGGTCTATCGTCGACAACAAGACGGGCAAAGCGGGAATCGAGATATCAAAAATTTGTACTTTGCCGTCGTCATCTTCTTGAGCGGTGACCAGAATCGTTCCATCGGACGAAGCCCAACTGGAGTGGGACCAGTCCCCGCTCGACACCGTCCCGAGCAGGGGCGGCGCGGAGATTTCGATCGCACTGATGTCGTAGATATACGTAGAGCCATACCAGATGTCTGACACGTAGAGTCGCGTGCCGAGTGCCGTCACGTCGTGAATTCCACCGTGATTGGGCGTAACGAGTTCTCGCACGAAGAGGGGGCTCGCCGGTGAGCTCATGTCGAAAATCTTGACGGTATCCGTGTAGCCATCCGCCAGGTACAGATAGTTCCCGAACTTCGACAGGTTGTGAACGGAGTCGAAGCCGCCCTCCGCTCTCGTGATCTTCGCAAGTAGAGTCGGAGTCGCAGGAGTCGAGACGTCCACGATATGCACTCCGTCCCCGTCGTCATCTGCAAAATAGCCGACGCCGTCATACACCTTCACGTCTTTGAACAGACCGGTGCCTGTGGTTGGGATGTACGTGGACACCAGGCTGGGGCTCGCCGGGTCAGAGACGTCGATGATGAAAACTCCCGTGCCGCCCCAGACTCCGACATACGCGTAGCCACCTTCGCCCCAAACGTCACCGTAGATGTCCACCCCGGCTACTGGGTCAAGCTGCCCCACCAACTCGATGGTACCAGCGAGCGCGCTCATGGAGAGCAGCGCCGAAAGCGCGAATCCGATCACCCCTGACAGTCCATTCGCCACACATCGCCCTACCATGCCTTCTCCTGCTATGCGTCTTCGCGGTTGGTTCCGCAACCACTTCGTAGCCCTCGCTTCGCGCTGTTCGCGAGCAGGGAATACAAGGTTCGTTTTTGTACGGCCCAAGCAAGACATCATGTCATACCGGGAGCAGAAACCAGGCAAAATCGCTCGCGCCGGGGCAATTTTCAGCTCTAGCCGTCCGCATCCGAGCATAGGATCGCGAATTGAGAAGGAATCCGCGGTGTTTGGGGTTGGCGGCGTCGCTCAGCTACCCGGGAAATGGATGCGGCGGAGCAGCGCATCGAACGCAGCGTCCCCTAATCGAGTCAATCGTCAGGGCAATATCAGGCCATCATCTACGAACTGACTCAAAAAATCCCTGGCTCCCTGAGTATCTAATCGTAACGGTGCAGTCATTGCCCGGCACATCACATCACCTGCGACCGTAATGGCGGCAATTATGCTGCTGTCTCCAAGAAAAATTGGACCGCCAGAATCCCCGTAACACGGTCCACTATCTCCCGTACCATGATTCATGGATAAAATCATATACCCCGGATGCAGGGCTCGATAACTCGTATAACCGACATACCGGCCCTGCGAATACCCGAACCAATTCGATGGGTAACCACCGTACTGGGGAGGTATGACAACATCGACAGATCCATAGCCCACAGCGGGAAACGGAATATCCCGAATAACGGCCGCCCTTTTCAAGTCACTCAATTCACCTTGATATGGCAACAATGCGTACGGAATCGTCGATGCCTCTTCCAATATGACTACAGCGATGTCCGCATGCTGCGGACGAGGCGACATCCAGAAAAAATCGTAATCTGGATTCGTGTGCACTCGCTCGGCATCATACACCAAGTTCTGATCGCTAATGCTGCTGATGTGACCACCAGGAAGAATGAAGTCTTCCGTAAAGCCAACTTTGACCTGAAAACCCTCAAATGCAGGATTACCTACGCGGTTATCATGAATTGGAATCGTACAATGTGACGCAGTCAGAAAGACTTTGGGTGCGATCAACGTTCCAGAGCAAAAACCCCCGAGACGATATCCATTGATATCGAATGCGCTAATCCAACCCACATTTGGATGACGATGGTTATCTGGTTCTCCCCGATCAAAATAGAACTCGGCTATTACTGGCAAGGGCGCTGTGGACATCAATAAGAAGCCGAAGCCTAAAAGGCTCGATAGGGTCTGATTTGGAAGCTTCCGTCGCATGACTCTCTCCGTTAGATACCTCTGGGTCGCTCCCGCTGATTTACGCCAATGGAGATCCACCCTGTCAGCAACATCACATATTGTGTCGATTCTTTTCCGCCCGGAAACCAAGCACTCCAGCCTGGCACCCGCTCGCGTCGCACGGTCACTCTAGTTCAACCCCGAGACCCTCCGCGATCCGGTTCACGAACGCGTAGTACGAAGCGACAGCGCAGATGTCGTGAATGCCGATGTCATCGAAACCGTGGGTTCGAAGATCATCGACATCCTCGCGCGTGATGGCGGGCGGCGTGTCGGTCAGCCGGACCACGTAGTCGAGCATCGCGCGGTCAGCCGGACCCAGCTTCGCCTCACTATGATCCGTCTCCAGCGCGCCGAGCAATGCATCCGCCTCTTCGCGCGCCACCCGCTTCGATTCCAGCAGCTGACGGAGACCCGCTCCGTGATGGTGAATTCAGTACTCGCAGGCGTTCTTGACGGACACCGTCACCGCGATCATCTCGCGCTGGATCCGGCTCAACGGCCCCGCTCCATACATGAGCTCGCGGTACAGCTCGTAGTGCAGCTTGGTCACCTGGCCGTGCACGGAATGAATCCGGAGAATGTTGTCGTCATCCGAAACGCGGTCTTCCGCGGACACGGCGTCGGCCAGCAGATATTTGATGAACGCCATGGTCTCCTCTCCGGCGGCACGTTCCCCTTTCGCGCTGGGAGTCACCCTAGCCTGCGGCGTAGCGGACGCGCAAGCCGCACACAGCTAGAACAACTGCGCGCAGGCCTCGCCGAACGCGTTTGATTGGTCCCTGCCAAAACGCAGCGGATAGGGAACGACCGTTGGCAACACTTCTCTCCCAAGTAGAAGAGGCCGGGGGGCGAGTTTCGATGTGCGCCAGTCATCCGTCCCGAATTTGGGACAGCCGTTCTGGATCTGTTCCATTATCGGGGCACCGAAGTCTCCAGAAATGAAAGGACGCAATCGAAAACACTTTTGTTTCGGCTGCTTATAGGATTGGCACGATATCTGCTCAGCAACGGAGCAGGAGTCAAATCTGGCCAACCCGATGGATATCGTTCGTACCCGAGACACCTCATTGCTCAAGCGATTCTGGCCGGTGCCAGCCGCACTCGGAGCCGGCCTCGCGTTGTACCTGCTCCTGTCTTTGGCAGGCTCGGCGGATTTCAGGGTTGATCGCGACA
>JAPULJ010000616.1 GCA_027295145.1 Alphaproteobacteria bacterium
CCTCAACGCCCTCGCGGCGCACTCCCAAGCGTGCTGACATGGGTCCCATCCGAGACCCCGCCCCCCCGGTAGACCACCCGACCACCACCAGCCGAACCATGGGCTTATTTACATGAGTGTCCATCAACGCGAACGCCGGCCTAAGCTATGTCCGCTTTCGGGGGTAAAGCGGACATTCGAGACGTTATTGCCGATGTCTGCTAATGACCCAAAGCGGCCAAGCCGGCCGGCCGCTACGAAGTGGGCCGACAACCAGTATTAAGCCTACCTCCTAGCCAGGGATCACACCCAGTGCCATTGGCCAACTACACAACCGCAGCACAGGCGGACCTCTCCCCCTTCGCTGTGCCACGTACTGAAATTTTGGTTGTTAGAGCGGTGGTGATTAGGCGATCAGAACGACTCCCTTCATTTTGAACACGTTGTCCTTGCCACCGCCGCGCAACGAGTAGACGTACTCCCCAGTACTGGCGTCGCCTTCCACCCGCATTGGGTCTCCGGGCTTGAAGATCACTGGGTTCTCCGCGGCTACCAGCTTACCGTCTATGGTGAACTTGGATCCCGAGATGGTGGCGCCGGTGACCTCCTCGAAGCACACGCTGGTTTCACGAACACCGTCTTTGTTCATGTGCCCATTGATCGTCCCAGACGTACCTTTGGGAACCACTGCTGTCATGCCCGTCGCGGTGCCCACCATATCTCTCATGGCATTGGCGATCCCCGCATCTACTACTGTGCCGGTCCAGCCATCCTTCGTTTCAGCAGCCCAGCCGAACGTTTGGATCTCGATCTTTCCGCCGGCGACCAGTATGCTTCCGTTGAACACGATCATCCTTTTCGTGGCCGCGACGGCCATCTGCGGCCCGAGGGCCAATGCCGCCGCGGGTAACGCGACGAGCGACTGAAGCAGGCGCCGGCGATTGGTCGTGTAGATGCTCATGATTCCCT
Source organism: Alphaproteobacteria bacterium (assembly GCA_027295145.1). GTDB lineage: Bacteria > Pseudomonadota > Alphaproteobacteria > JAPULJ01 > JAPULJ01 > JAPULJ01. The sequence continues at coordinate 949 of JAPULJ010000616.1, forward strand.
CCCTCTTGCTCTTGGATCGTCGCCTCTAAGCTGGCGACTTCGTGTCACATTCTTGATCACAAAGAATAAATTTTACAGATTTCGCATAGGGGGTCCAGCAGAGTTGTAATGCGGGCCGTGCCGATCTGACGGCCGAATATTTGAAGAGCGTGGGTAGTATGCTGGACCCTGAGGAAGGCTCCTCGGGAGCCTGTCTCGAAGGGCGCGGCCGATGGTCTTGGGTACTCTCAGAGTCTGACTCGAAACTCTACGAGCGATAACAATACCTTGCGAGACGCCGAGTGACGAGGCGGATATGGGCGATTAGGATCCATGCCTCGGCGGATTTGATGGTTTTCTCCCAATCCTTGGCTAATCTGCGGCAGCGCCCGAGCCAGGCGAAGGTGCGCTCGACAACCCATCTGCGGGGCAGGACCTCGAAGCCCTTGGCGGTATCGGAACGCTTGATGATTTCCATGGTCCATTCGCCGATCCTTGCCAGATTGGTCCGTAATTTTGGTCCGGCGTAAGCGCCATCGGCGAAGATGTGGCGCAGCCAAGGGAAGCGATGGCGGATCGACTTGAGCACCTCCGGCGCGCCGTCGCGGTCTTGGATATCGGCGCCGTGAACCACCAAGCCGACCAGCAGGCCGAGAGTGTCGGTGACAATGTGACGCTTGCGCCCCAGGATCTTCTTGCCTGCATCAAAGCCTCGAACACCGCCGCTTTCAGTGGTTTTCACTGACTGACTGTCGATCACTCCTGCGCTCGGGCTCGCTTCGCGGCCCTCCAGTTCCCGCGCCGCCATGACCAGATGATGGTTGATGCTCGCCAACAATCCACTGTCGCGCCAATCGTAAAAATAGCGTTGCACCGTCGAGGGAGGTGGAAAATCATTCGGCAGCATCGCCCATTGGCAACCGCTCGACGCGATATAGAAAATCCCATCCATGACGTCGCGCAAATCCGTCGTTCGAGGCCGCCCGTTCGCTTTGCGCGGCGGCATGTGGGGTTCGATCAACCGCCACTCTCGATCCGTCATGTCGCTTGCGTAGCGCCCGCCGCGACGGTCATAATCCTGGCGAGTGATTTCAGTCCACATGTTGTGCCCCCTCATTTGCTTTGACACAAACGAGAGAATCACAACTCACTGAAATCACTCAACTAGTTTCGGGTTGGGCTCTTAGAAACGGCCGCGCGTTGCCCGGCTCAGATCTCTTTGCCCCGGGGCGCCAAGAGCACGACCCCTGATATCTTCCAGGCGCCGTCTGGCTGGCGCTGCATTTGATAGAGCGCGAGATGGCGTCGGCCCTTGGGCCCGGTCAGGGTGACTTCCTGGAGGATATTGCCGTTAGCCCGGAGCAAGCGGCCAAAGTGCACGTTTCGGGCCCGGTAGAGCGGGGCGTAGCCACGCCGAACCATGCGCATGAAGATGGCAACGGTCGGAAACCGACGGCGCGCAATTGGCGCTGCCTGGGAATAGGCGGTGGCACCGTCATCGCGCCGGAATGCCTTGAGCTGCCGGGAGATCACCACAGCCACCGCCTCGCGCTCAGCGGCAGTACCCCCGCCCTCGGCCGCAAGCGCGGGACCGGCCAGTATCAGGAATAAACAGAAGGCAAGTGAAAGCAGTCGAGCGAACATCTGCGACTCTCCTGCGCAGTAGAGCGTCTCGCACAATA
>JAPULJ010000617.1 GCA_027295145.1 Alphaproteobacteria bacterium
CTTTCGGATTCATCGGGATACGTCCATGACGCCGACGGCATCGATGCCGACAAACTCGCCTGGATCGTCGATCTGAAGACCGTGAAACGGGGCCGTATTTCGGAATATGCTAAGGAATTCAAGGTCTCGTTTCACGAGGGAAAACGCCCCTGGGAGGTCGAATGCGACCTCGCCTTCCCCTGCGCGACCCAGAACGAGATTTCTGGTGAAGAAGCGCGGACCCTGATCAAGAACGGCTGTATCGGCGTTTCCGAAGGCGCCAACATGCCAACGGCACAAGACGGTATCGACGCCTACCTGGAGGCCAAAATCCTATTCGCGCCGAGTAAGGCGGCAAACGCCGGCGGCGTCGCCGTGTCGGGACTGGAAATGAGCCAGAACAGCGCCCGCATATCCTGGTCCGAGGATGAACTGCAGAAATTGCTTCGCGACACCATGCGGGGCATCCACGACCAATGCGTCGAGTACGGCGAGGAGGACGGCGGCTACGTAAACTATCTCAAGGGGTCCAACGTCGCTGGCTTCGTCAAGGTTGCCGACGCCATGCTCGCCTATGGCGTGGTCTGATCGGGCGGAGTGCCCGGCCAGCAGGCCCGATTAACCTCTGGGGATGTTGTACCAGCGGGCAGGGGACGCACCGCTCTGGCGAATTTTCCAGGCGTAGGGCAGGCGCCGCCACGGCAGCACAGCAGACTTGCGGTTGTCGAGCACGAAATCACCCTCCGTCGTCGAGGCGATCAGCACGGTGTGCGCCTTGCCGCGAGGGATGCGGGCGACGGCCAGGAACAGGGCGTGGGCGGGCCAGCCGAGCGCCATGAACTCCGGCCGCTTCTCGAGCGCACAGTCCTCGCGATCGCCATAGCCCGATGTAGGATAGGTCCAGTGCTTGCGCCAGCCATACTGGTCGATTTCTTCGACCGAGGTGATGCGCCGGTTGACGGCGCGCTGCACGCGCTTGAGTTCGCCCCGGCGCTCGGGCATCAACTCAACCACCGCCGGCGTGCCGGGGGCCCTCCTGCAGTCCTCGGGGTGACGCTGGCAGAAGTCGAAGAATCCCGGATTGGAGTGACTGACCGAGCCCGACAGAATCATCTCATTCAGGGTTTGCTGGGAAGACGATCGGGGGGAATTTCATGTCAACCGCGGCCGTAAGATCGCTTGCATAGCGCAGCCCCCCGCATTCATACTTGGATCGAGTGGTCTCGGTCTACATCTTGTGCCTCTATCGCGCCTCACAGTTGGACGCCGCCCGGTTAATTAGGCGCCTCTTTGCTCGCTCGGGCCGCCGTCAATCAGCAAGCATGACGATGACAGCTGATAAGACCCTGGATTTAGTAGGGAATAAATTATAGCCAAAAAAGAAAGGCCTAGGCGCTGCTTTCCGTGGAGTTTCAGCATATTCGTTTGCTAAGGTATGCGGGTCTATTGCCATTGGCGGGATCTAGAAGCCTCGCCCGGGGAGGATCGCTTCAATGAGTGAGGAATTCCGGGTCGCGATTGTCGGCTCAGGCCCTGGAGGTTTGAGTGCGGCGGGGCGCGCCGCGCAGCTTCAAGTTCCACATATCCTTTTGGAGAAAGCTCCGCATGTTGCCGACACCATCCAGAAATACCAAAAAGGCAAACTTGTCTTGGCGACGCCGGATATCCTGCCCTTGCGCACCGACATCCCCTTCAAGCGGGGTATCCGCGAGGATATCCTTAACGAATGGAATGAAAGGGCTCAGTCCCTCAATGTGAACATCCGTTTCAACGCCGAAGTTACCAGAATCGAGAAAAAGCCGACCGGTTTTGCTTTGCAGCTAGCAGATGGAACGCAAGTCGGTGCCGAGTGCGTTGTGCTTTCGATCGGACTCCAGGGCAATTTGCGCAAGCTCGAAGCCCCCGGCGTGGAGGCGTTCGAGAATATCGAGTACCAGCTTGATGACCCCGGTGAGCATATAGACGAAACCATAGTGGTCATCGGCGCGGGCGACTCTGCGATCGAAAATGCTGTCGCCCTGGCCAGGGATAACAGAGTCACGATCATCAATCGCAAGAGCGAATTCTCCCGCGCTAAAGAGGCTAATCGCAGCCTTGTCAAGGACGCGATCAAAGAGGGCGTTCTTTCGTGCTTGTACGATGCCAGCGTGGCTCGCGTCGAATCGGGTGCGCTGATCTTCTCGACGCCCGAAGGCGAAGTCGAGGTAGAGTGCGACCGCGTTATCGCGCGCCTCGGCGCGATTCCGCCCCGGGCATTTCTCGAAACCTGCGGCGTCGAGTTCATTTCTCCCAATCGCGAGGCCCTACCAAAAGTCAGCGAAATATATGAATCGACTGTGCCCGGCCTTTACTTGATCGGTGCTCTTGCCGGCTATCCCTTGATCAAGCAGGCAATGAACCAAGGTTATGAGGTTATCGAATACATCCTCGGCAACCACGTCGAACCGGCGGATGAAACACTGCTCAGGGAGCGGCTTCAGCCGCTCGGGCTCCCTAAGGTCGCGGAAGGAATCGCGCATATCCAGGTTAACGTACCCATTTTGTCGGACCTGCCGCCGCTCGTCATGCGGGAGCTTATGCTCGAAGCCACGATCCATCGACTTGGCCCCGGTGAAGTGATTTTTGAGAGAAATGATTACACGAACAGTGTTTATGCGATCATTGATGGTACGGTTGGCATTCATATCGAAGAGAAGGGCGAGCATCAGATCGTCACCCTGCAGCGAGGTGAGTTCTTCGGGGAAATTGGGTTGATTGCTGGTCGGCGGCGGTCAGCCACGGCCAGATCGGCCGGGGAGTCTCTGCTGATAGAGGTGCCCCGCCTAACGACGCTTAAACTGATTAGCTCGTTCGACTCGATTAGGCGGCAAGTGGACGAAGTGGCTATCTTCCGTCAGATTCGTGCCTACATCTCCCATGATCTGACACTGAAGGATTTGGCTCATGTCGTCAGCACTGCCCAAATTAAATCGTATAAGCAGGACGAAGTTCTCTTTCGGGAAGGTGACCCCGGCGACAGCTTGCATCTGATTCGGCGTGGTTCGCTCACGGTGTCGCGCCGAGTAGCCGGTAAGGATATCGTACTTTCCTATGTGCTGGCTGGCGAATATGTGGGTGAAATGGCGCTTCTATCCGACTCGCCGCGCAGGGCGACAGTCCGTGCTGCTGTACCGACCGAGACCATAAGAATCGACGGCAGTGCCTTCATGGCCCTGTTGGGTCAGAAGCCGGATCTCAGAGTCCAGGTTGAGTCTCTGTTCCGCAAACGTGCGGCCGAGGGCGCTTTTATGGAGGAGGCGACGGATGCTGGCGACGTAATCCAGTTCTTGGTGGAGCAAGGCGTCACTGAGGCAACCGACGTTCTCTT
>JAPULJ010000618.1 GCA_027295145.1 Alphaproteobacteria bacterium
CCGAGTACTCAGGTCAATACAGCTGACCCATACAATCGATCTCACGTTACACCAGGAGTAGCTTGCGGGGATAGTCTGTCAGATACTCAAAACCGTTCCTGGTCACGACAATAGAGTCGCCGATCCGTCCACCAAGACGCCCATCAATGGAAATACCACCATCGACCGCAAACGTCATTCCTGCCTTCAAAACAGTCTTATCACCCTGCTTCAGTTCCGGGGCTTCGAGATAGGATACGCCAATGGATCGGCCAGTCCGGTATCCGGTTTCATATCCCCGCTCTTGGTAAACTTCGTTTGCCGCGGCGGCCACATCTTCTGCGACAACCCCATCACGTATTGCGGAAAGAGCCGCCTGCTGCGCAGCAATGGCTGCTTCCTGTACGTCAGCCGCTTCATCGCTGATCTCACCAATGTGAAACATTCGATCAAAACCCAACTTGTACTGCTTAAACTGTGCCATGTTGCAAAAACAAAAATATACAGGATCACCCACTTCATAAGTTTTCACACTGGCTCTTCGGTGGACCATCGAGGTATCCGTGCCACTCTGCAAAATCTGTAGATTATGAATAAGCGGAGAAATGAATGCCTCAACGCCTTTGGCCGTCAGGAACTCAGCGGCTTTTCTGGTGCCCGCATTCATCACTGCCAGTGCAGACTCGAACTCAGGTGCACCAGCTGTCAACGATCCTTCTGCTGCCTGCATCATGGCACCTGCGATATTACCCGCCTGTCGCATAACATCAATTTCGGCAGGGGATTTGATCATGCGCCTCCTGCCAAGTATGGGCGAGACATCCTCCAATACGGTGTCGGGATACGTGGCAATCAGCATGTTTCGAACAATTGCGGGAATCAGGTTATCCTCAATACCAATGCGAATCTGCTTGTCACCCAAAATTCGCGCTAGCACGGCCTCCCATCTGTTGGGACCCGAGTCTTCCCATGTCTGTACGTTTTCTATCCAAGTCATCGCCCCAACCATTTCGCTTTCCATCAGCGGCGTTATAACGACTGGGTCTTCATCGGCGTAGACCAGCAACATTGTCGGGCGCCCAAACTCGATCGAGAGGTAGCCCCAAAATCCGGCTAGATAAGCAATTGAAGACTCATCGGTCATGATGGCAACTCCATGACCAGCTGCTTTCAAATCGGATTGAAATTGCGCCAGACGGTTACGTGCTTCATTTAACATTCGGTTTTCTTCCTCGGTAAAGAGTTACTAATATTGTCAATTTCTTTTGCTCACTGTGATTGGGCCTCAGGACACACTAAATGGAGATTTGACCTTCAAGAAAAGTGATCGCTGATCCAGTGAGACGCACTCGATCCTTGTCAAATTCGCAGTGGATGACGCCGCCTCTGGACGACAGCTGTCTGGCCTTCATATTTGTGATGCCCAATCGTTCTGACCAGAAGGGTGTCAAACAGCAATGTGCCACCCCGGAAACTGAGTCTTCGGGAACACCATTCGCTGGAGCGAAGAAGCGGGAGACAAAATCGAATTCGGTCGACCCAGGCGCGGTCACAATGACCGCCGGGAGGTCGAGTTTTGCCAATGCGGCAAAATCCGGTTCCAAGCCGACAACAATGTCTTCGTTTTCAAATACACAAAGATAATGTTTGCTGGCCAGAACTTCGCGGGGCACCTGTCCAAGAGCGGACGCCAGGGCGGTTATGGGAGGAATGGGTTGCGGCACTAGGGCAGGCATGTCGATGACGAGACTATTTCCATCCCAGCTGACGACCATGTCACCTGTCGGATTGACAAATTTCACGTGCTGCAGGTCCGGTCGAATACGATCGAGTATTAGATAGCCAGCGGCCAGCGTCGCATGACCAATCATGTCGACTTCACGAGTAGGCGTAAACCAGCGGATTTCAAATTCATCTCCGTTCGGTACAAAAAAGACGGTTTCCGAGAGGTTCATTTCTTCGGCTATTGCCTGCATGGTGTCGTCATCGATCCAAGCGTCGAGTGGGCAAACCGCAGCAGGATTTCCAGTAAGTGTCCGCACAGCGAATGCGTCGATGATAAACATGTCGAGTTTCATGGTGTGCAGCCTTCCAAATTGATAGGTATCGAGAACCTCTAATGTCGAAGAAACAGCGGGCGAGTACGGTATGGATTGATCATTACTCCGGTTAATCGATTCCAGACGTTCTCTGCCCGCTGTAACAGGCGTTCTCCTGAAGTTAGCTCTTGGCTTGCCACTTCGCATCGGGCTGCACAACGATGTTACCGAAGTGTTCCTTTTTCCTGAAGGCTGCCTGAGCTTCGTGGAACCGCGAAAGCGGGTATGTATCGGCGAGCAGTGGCTTCAGCTTTTCGGCCTCGATATATTTAACCAGTTTTTGAAAACAGGCCCTTGTACCCTGTGACGAACCATGCATCTCCAGGTGCTTCAGATATAAAGTCCTCAGGTCGAGTTGGACAACGGGCCCTGCCATGGCACCGCCCGTTGCATAGCGTCCTTCGGCTTTGAGGAGATTGATCACGTCTCCGAAAAGTGGACCAGCAACGACATCTAACACAACATCAATCGGCCGGTCGCCAATCGCCGATTGAACAGCCTCAATTAGACTCCCGTTGTCTCTGACGACGACAGCGTCAGATCCGAGTGATGCGACGTCGTCGTACTTCGCTTGTGATGTGATCGCAATTGAATGAGCGCCCCGGGCCTTGCAGAGCTGAATCAGCGCTGAGCCGACACCACCTGAGGCTCCTGTTACGAGAGCCAGTTCGCCCTCGGCAACCCGCGCACGGTCTATCATCTGTTCTGCCGTCATATAGGCACAACAGAACGTTGCCAGTTCCGGATCAGTCATCCCGGATTGAATGGCATAAGCGTTCTCCGTAGGCACGGCGACATACTCGGCATACCCGCCGTCACGCCCGTGGCCGATGTAATCGACATCCACCATACAGTCAGTTTCCGTATTGTAGATCGAGAAATCGACGATGATCCGCTCGCCGATGCGCGTGCTGTCCACACCGGCCCCGACCGCGACAATGCGTCCGACTGTATCGGTGCCCTGGACCCGAGGAAACTCGAGCGTCGACTCATGACCTCGCCGCCAGGTGGCCGTTGCATCTGGATCGTCGTCGGTGCCGTAGGCACCCTCACGCACCCAGACATCCGTATTGTTCATGCCGCAGGCCGTGACCTCGATCAGAACTTCGCCGGAGGTTGGAACCGGCACCGGATGGTCGTCGACAACGACCAGTTTCTCAGGACCGCCATGCCCTGTGAGAAGAACGGCTTGCATGGTTTCAGGTATAGACATTGGAAAATCTCCTTGTTCGATTTCCATCGGTAAAATGCATTCACTTGACTTTCCGGACAAACGATGCTTTCTTACGTTACAGAATAGATTATCTCACTTATAAATTTTTTGGAGACGGCCATGCGTCGACTTCCCCCCCTGAATTCTTTGCGTGCGTTTGAAGTTGCAGCACGTAGGCTGAGTTTTGCTAATGCTGCAAAAGAACTTTTTGTGACACCGGGTGCGGTCAGTCAGCAAATTAGGCAACTGGAAGATTATCTTGGCATTGCTCTGTTTCATCGCATGACTCGGGCGGTAAGACTAACAGAAGAAGCCAAGGCCGTTTTACCCCTGATGACGGAAGGCTTCGACAAGTTGGCCGAAGCCGTTGACCGGCTAGCCAAAAAAGAAGAAACGGGCCTCCTGACGGTCAGCACAGCACCAACCTTTGCAGCAAAATGGTTGCTTCAGCGCCTGCCAGATTTCTCTGACAAATATCCTGATATTGATTTGCGATTGCACTCGTCCCGAGTTCCTGGGGATTTTGATCTCGATAGCATTGACATTAGCATCCGGTTGAGCACAGGCGATTACCCGCGTTTACATGCTGCGCGGGTTTTTGGCGAAGAGTTCAGCCCTGTCTGCAGTCCCAGTCTTTTGGCTGGCCCGAAACCCTTACGTAAGCCAACGGACCTGAAGAACCATCGGCTGCTCCATGTGGACTGGGGCGATCTCAACATTCCCTTACCCGATTGGCGTATGTGGACTAAGACGGCTTGCCTTGAACGTATTGACGTAGACCACGGCCCTCATTTCACCGTTGAAAGCATGGCTATCGAGGCGGCGATCAACGGCAATGGGGTTGCCTTGGTCAGCCACCATGCAGTAGCGGGGGACTTGCAAGCCGGCCGTTTGGTCCGGCCCTTCGAATTGGCGTTACCGGCGGATTTTTCATATTGGCTAGTGTGTCCCCACGAGTACCTACGCCGCGCGAAGGTGAAAGCTTTTTGTGATTGGCTATTGGAGGAAGCGGCATATGACACCATGGATGAAGCAAGTAAGGTATTGTCACATTAACTCACCGGTATTGGAGCAATGTGTCGACGTAGCACTGCATGATGAAAAACATCTCTTTCAAACATCATGGCTTCCCGACTGGGATTACCCATCATGTTTTATGGTTACATGCTCGATTCACTTTAAACTATCGCGACATTGCCAATCGAAAGTTGGACAAGCGCAAGTTGGTTCAGAATTCGATCGCCACGCTCGCCTCGGCGAACAGCGCGAGTTGGCGGCACAGGGCGACGAACCGGGTACCGACCTTGCGGATCGCACCGCCGTTGTCCTTGCGGAAGTCGGCGATGGTCTTGTGATCCGGCACCAGCCGGCCGACCAGCCACATCACCTCGACGTTGCGTCCGGCCTACCGTTCCAGCCGGCGGCTCGACTGGACCCGGTTGAGGTAGCCGTAAATGTAGAGCTTCAACATATCCGCCGGATGATAGGCCGGCCGGCCGGTCGCCAGCGGCTCGACGCGGTCGAACCCGAGGCCGCCAAGATCGAGCTCATCGACGAAGACATCGATCGCCCGAACCGGATTGTCATCGCCGATCCAGTCTTCCAGCCGATCCGGAAACAACGTGCCCTGACTGCGCGCCACACCCTCAACAAAACGCTTCATCACACCCTCCCGCCAAAGCACGGAAGAATCATAGCACGGTCGACGTTTTCACACAGTCTGGACCCCAAGCGGACATCGCGGGCGGTGGTCGCCTAGGTGCCAAGATTGTGGTTTTCATGAACCACAGGGAAATAAGAGCCGGCCACCACATCAATTGCAGACATCGAGCAATCCCGCCCAAAGTGTCTGTTTTACGGCTGATTGCGGACAGTGGCAGCGTAAATCGAATCCGGATTCTGAATGAGGCCTCGCCCTAGAACGGTTCGATGGCGTCGGCGATGCGGGCGAAGCGGAGCACGTCGTAGTGTTCGTCCGCGCCGGGGTCATCGTGGGCGAAGCGGAAGGTGGTCATGCCATTGGGGAGCAATAGCACCCGGTTGCCGCCGTAGCCCACCATGGTCGGGAGATGAAAGAGCGCGCCGCTGTTTGCCCTGAAGGGGAGGTGCCAGAATGCCAGGTGGTAGGTGACCGGCCCGTCGGGAGTGTCCAGGCCGGTCGGCAGGCCCTTGGGTGTCCGCGGGTCGATGGCCTGGGCGAGCAGCGCCGGGCTGAGCAGTTGCTCGCCGCCCGCTACGCCGCCGTCGTGTAGCAGGCGGGCGATCCTGGCGACATCGTCCATGGCGAGGAACAGGCCGAAGGCCATCAGCGCCAGGCCTGCGCTGCCGTCCGCCTCGAGGGTGCGGTTCATGGGCAAGTGCGGGATGCCGATGGCGGCGTAGACCTCTTCCAGCATCATGGTCCAGAGGTCGGCGCCGGGCCCCGCCTCGCGCCGGTACAGCGCGTCCATCACCGCGCCGGCCATGAAGATGTCGGGGTCGCGGTAGCGGGCCACCTCTCCCGGCCCCCAGGGGTAGTTGCCGAGGGCGAAGCAGGCGTCGATCCTGGCCCGGGCCGAGGGCCGGTCGTACCACGAGCGATAGCGCGCGTCGCTCGCCGGGTCGGTGGTGTTGTCGGCTAAGATGTCGACCGGTTCGGGCGTCGGCTGAGCGTCGCCAATGCCGGTCGCCATGTTGAGGCAGTCGCCGAGCGTCACTCCATCCCAGCCGTCGTGGGGGGCGCTGACGTCGAGCAACGCGGCGACGGGCGCCTCGAGAACCTCATCGCCGTAGAGTCGAGCGAGGCGCAGCATGGTCAGGGTGGCCGCCGCCGACTTGGCCATCGACCACGAGCCGTGGCGCATGTGGCGGGGATAGGGGTAGTCGCCCCGGCGCGTCCGGCTCGGCGTGGCGAAGATTTCGCC
>JAPULJ010000619.1 GCA_027295145.1 Alphaproteobacteria bacterium
CAGAATTCTTGCACCTGGGGCATCCGCTAGCAAGTAAAACAACTCTGCCTTGTCGGTCAAAGAGCAATGATTGGGAGGCCCGCTCGTTTGATTAATGTCTAGAACTAGAGTGGATTTTCCACGGCGCGATCATGGAGTAAATCGGATAGCGCTAGGCGCAAGCCAGCGCGGGAATCGACTCGAAACCGCCATGGGCCGGCAGCATGACCAGATGCGCCGGGCAAGCTCGACAGTCGGAGCTGCCGAAGCCGGGGACCGGGACGGAGACGCCTGGCTTATCGAGCAGATCGCGCAGCAAGTCGCACTCGCGCCCAGCGGGCACCGCGCGCACGCCCGTCACCCGGCCCGCGGCGGTCAGGCGGTCGATGTGCCAGTGCGGGGCTTTGTCCCGGCGCAGGTGACGGCCGATGCGCGCGCGCAAGCCCCCGGGGCCATGGGCGCTGCCGCAGTAGGCATAACAACCGGGTACGAGAGTCGGCGCTGCGAGACGCGGAATATCGAGGGCCAGCGGCGCGGCCAGATCGACAAATAACAGATAGGCCCCAGGCTGGCGGGATATGAGTTCGCGGGATATGGGCTTGGGCTCATCCATCGGGCGGGCCTTTGAGTTCCACCGTGTTGCCGTCCGGGTCCTGGAGGTAGAGCGAGGGGCCTTGGCCCTCGGCGCCGTAACGCCGCGCCACTTCGCCGGCCTCGACGCCATGCGCGGTGAGGTGGGCGCGCAGATCCGCTTCGTCGAAAGGATCGATGCGTAGGCAGAAGTGATCCATGTTGCCGCCTGCCACATCCGGCGCGCCGTCCGCGGGCACCAGGTCGATCAGCGCCGCGCCCGCGCGCAACTGCACCAAGCCGATGGACTCGACCCGGCGCGCTTCGGTGCAGCCCAGCACCTCGCAATAGAAGCGGATCGCGCGGTCGATATCGGCAACCCGCAGCACCACATGGTCCAGGCCCTTGATGGTGATGCTCATGGCCGCCTCCCGATCAAGTCTATCTCGACCAGGGCATCGCGGGCCAGGCCGGTCACGCCGACGCAGGTCCGCGCCGGCAGCCGGTCGGCGGGAAAGTACGAAGTATAGGCCCCATTCATGGCGTCGTAGTCCTCCTTGAAGTGCAACAGATAGACCCGCACCACCACCACGTGCTCGAGTCCCAATCCCAGACCCGCCAGCACCAGCTTCAGGTTGTCCATGACCCGTTTGGTCTGGGCCGCGGCGCCCTCGGGCAGCGGCGCCCCATCGTCGTCCGGGTCGGTCGGCATCTGGCCGGTGACAAAGACCCAACCGTCGGCCTCGACGGCGTGGCTGAACACCGGCGCGACCGGGGCCGGTGCGGCCGGGATCATGTGAAAGAGCGGGACATTCATGGGTACCTACGAATGGATATCACTGCAAAAGGGTGTAGCTCTTACCTCGCGGCAACTTCTTGACACGCTCGAAAAACGCTGTCTCGGTGATTTCGGCGCCCCATTCCAGCCGCACCCGCACTCGAACCTTATCATATTCTGTTTTTTGCAAAACAATGGCATTCAAATTCAACAAATAAATCAGATCGCGAATATAAGCTTTCCAGGGGTTTTTTACTTTATAAAATTGAATTGTTGCTTTATGCAATTCTGTCAAATCCATAGATTCAACTGCAAGTAAAATTTTTAATATTTCAATTTGCCGTCCTGCAATAACTCTTTTCTTTGTAGATTCGAGTCTTGTAAAAAGATCGTACATTACGTCCTTGAAAATTGTCTTTGAAACTTGGTTTCGAATTTCGCCAAGCAGACGCTGGCATTGAGCGGCTATTCCTTTGAGACCAAAAACTAGAAATGGCGTGAGGTCATGATCGGTCGCCGCCGATTCGCTCAATACAGAAAGATAACTGATTTTCTCATCGTAATAATAGTTTGACATAGCAATGAAGATTTCGTCCCGGAGTCCAGCCCTTTGGAGGAGCAAAGCTTGTACCGCGCGAGCCGTTCGACCGTTGCCATCAAGAAACGGATGCATGGCTCCAAGGTGATAGTGAAAAGCCAGCGATTGAATTAGTAGATCGTGGGTCCGAAATTCCCTTTCCACTGCATTACAGAGTTCCACAAACGCGATTTCGCAATCTTTGCCGCCTTCCACACCCCTGTGCCGCGGTGCGCCGAATATCACGTTTTGATCGGAGGTGCGGAGTTGACCAGGCGGGCAATGGTCGTCATCGCATCCGGTTACGATCCTTCGGTGAATATCGCGCACAAGGTCACAATCGACCGGTCTGCCATCAGGTAAACGGGCAATCCACCGATAGGTGTTCACCGCGGATCGGGCTTGTTTTTGGGATCGCGATAGAGCCTCGGCTGGGGTTTCATCGAGCAGCGCTGCGTCCAACTCTCGGTCGGTAAAATCGGCTCCCTCAATTCGCGAGGTTCCAGCTACCTCATGCTTCAGCTGAACTTTTTGGAACTCTTCGGCCCAAGATCTTTGGTAGGGAATCGATGTAAGCGCCATCACAGCCGCTTTCGCGTCCGTCAATACGTCAAACAACGCGAGGGGATCGTACCTAATCCAGACTGCGGGTTTTTGGTATCGAACGACCATACGATAGTTAATATCACTGGTTCATTTCCGATACAAGGCCAGTGCGCCTTTCATAACCAATTGTATTAATTACATAAAATTTAGAGTTTTAGCCTATTTCCAGTTAATTGTTTTCAGATCGTTTCCGGGTCATTTCGGGCCAATTTCAATTTGCGTCTATGGATGGCGGGCGGATCGCGGATCGACCTGGGAAAGGCCCTAAAAATCGCCCATTTATCTGTGGAAAACTTTTGGAAAGGTGCTAAAACCCCCGGGCAAAGCAACAAAATGCGGACCGGAACAGGGATTGAGGACGATGTCGGTCATGAGTGGAAAATGGGCGCCGGAAACTTGGCGCAGCAGAGAAGTGCGCCAGGCGCCGGTCTATCCGGACGCGGACGCGGTGGCAAAGGTCGAGGCGACCCTGGCGAACTGTCCGCCGCTGGTCTTCGCGGGCGAAGCACGGCGACTCAAGGATCACCTCGGCCGGGTCGCCGAGGGCAAGGCTTTTCTGCTCCAAGGCGGCGACTGCGCGGAAAGCTTCGCCGAGTTCCACGCCAACAACATCCGCGATACCTTCCGCGTGCTGCTGCAGATGGCGGTGGTGCTCACCTACGGCGCCGCCTGCCCGGTGATCAAGGTCGGCCGCATGGCCGGCCAGTTCGCCAAGCCGCGCTCGGCCGCGACCGAGGTCCAGGACGGCGTCGAGCTGCCCAGCTACCGCGGCGACATTATCAAC
>JAPULJ010000062.1 GCA_027295145.1 Alphaproteobacteria bacterium
CGGGACCCTGCGAATGAAGAAGCGGGTTTACGACCCTGATGCGGACCGCGCTGAACTCATCGACCTACCGGTCTCATGTTTCCTTTTACGTCACAAACAGGGAAACGTTTTGTTCGACACCGGTTGCCACCCGTCCGTCGCCAGTGATGCTTTCGAACGATGGGGTCCTCTTGCCAAAGCGCTGGTGCCATCGATGGGCAAAGGGGAAGACGTGATCCAACAACTCGATTTGGTAGGCCTAGCGCCGCAAGATATCGACGTCGTGGTCAACTCGCACCTTCACTGCGATCACTGCGGCTGCAATGAGTTTTTTCGCAAAGCAACCTTTTTCATTCACGCCAATGAACTTGAAACCGTCCAGGACCCGGCGCAAGAGGGCAATGGATATTTCCGCGCTGACTGGGATCATCCGATGCCTGTCGAGCCGATCACCACGGAACGGGATTTGTTCGATGACGAACGGATCGTCCTCATACCCTTGCCGGGCCACTCACCTGGTCTGACAGGAATGTTGGCCAACCTCGATCGCAGCGGCAGCTTCCTGCTTACCTCAGACGCAGTCAGCTTGCGGGCCAATCTGGACAAAAACATCATGCCGAAGAACACTTGGAACTTCGAGCTAATGGCTAAATCACTTGAGGAGATCAGACGCATCGAGAACGGAGGCGTGACCATCATCTGCGGCCATGATGCGGAGCAATGGTCGCAGCTAAAGAAAGGGGCAGACGCTTATGATTGAGGGCGCGTCCAATGTCCGGCCCAAGATCATCGGAGCACGTATCCAGCGCCTCGAAGACCCGCGTTTTTTGACCGGCAATAGTTCTTTTGTCGACGACAAACGCATTCCAGACACCGTTCATGTTGCCTTTCGGCGTAGCGAGCATTCCCATGCGCGCATCATAAATATAGATACTGTGGCGGCCTTGCAGATGTCTGGTGTCGTAGGGGTTTTTACTGCGGCAGATATTGCGTCGATGACCAAACCCATTCGCGCCACGTCGCGAATGAAAGACTATCACTCAACTGAATTTGTACCGCTCGCAGCAGAGAAGGTCCGTTACGTCGGCGAGCCAATCGCCGCGGTGGTCGCGCAAAGCAGGTATATCGCCGAAGACGCCCTGGAGCAGATAGACATCGAGTTCGATCCGCTTCCATATGTCGTCGATCCAGAGTTGGCGCTCGATAACGCGGCACCGCTGCTACACGATGAGGCTGGCACAAACGTACTGGTCTCGCGCGCCTTCACGCGCGGTGATGTCGATGCGGCAATGGCATCGGCCGCCGTTAAGGTCGGTGGCCGATTTCGTTTTCGGCGCAAGACGCCGGCAGCTTTGGAGAACCGTAGTTACCTCGCTGTATTCGATCCCGGCAAACAAGCCCTGACGCTCTATTCCTCAACGCAGGTGCCTGGTTTGGTGCGCGATGCGCTTGCCGACATTTTGGATATGCCGGGTCACCGCCTGCGTGTTGTAGCGCCCGATGTGGGGGGTGGGTTTGGCGGGAAAGCGTCGGTTTACCCCGAAGAAGTGGTTGTTTGCGTTCTGGCGCGAAAGCTCGGACGAGCGGTCAAATGGACCAGCGACCGTATGGAAGATTTGATGTCGACGAGCCAGGCTTTCGACGAAATTGTTGACGCGGAATTGGCGGTTGGCGCGGATGGCGAATTGTTGGGCCTGAAAGCCGATGTTATCGGCGATGTGGGCGCTTATTCCATCTATCCTTGGACAGCATCGCTCGAACCCGTTCAGGTCGTCAGCTTTCTACCCGGCCCTTACCGGTTGTCGAACTACAGCGGCCGGGTACGCGGGGTTGCGACATCGAAACCGCCGATGGGTCCCTATCGTGGCGTCGGACGGCCGATATCAACATTCGTGATGGAACGCTTGATTGACATGGCCGCGCGCAAGCTCGCCATCGACCCGAAGGAGATGCGCGCTCGGAACCTCGTCAAGACGGAAGAGTTTCCCTACAAAATAGCGTCGGGAATTGTTTGGGATCGCTCCGGTTTTCAGGAATGCCTTGAAGCGGCATGCAAAAAAATCAACTACGCGGGCTTTCGCGCCGAGCAAGCCGAAGCACGCAAGGCGGGGCGCTGGCTAGGCATCGGCATTGCTTCTTATGCCGAGCTAACAGGCATCGGCTCACGAATTTCAGCAGCGCCAGGCATGCCGATCAATACTGGCACCGAAACGGCCACCATCCGCATCGACGCGACGGGAGCGGTACGCGCCGTATTCGGGATCGCATCGCACGGACAAGGGCTGGAGACCTCGCTTGCGCAAATCGTGGCTGAGGAACTCGGTGTCCGCATCGAAGATATCGAAATTGTCCAAGGCGACAGCGCGGCGGTTGCACATAGTACGGGAACCTATGCCAGCCGTAGTGCGGTGCTAGCCGGCGGCGCGGCCACTTTGACCGCGCGGGACTTGCGCGAAAAGGTCGTCCAGACGGCCTCGCATCTGTTTGAGGCATCAGCGGCTGACATCGAGGTCGAAGATGGAATCATTTCCGTCGTTGGTACCGACAAGACAATGAGTTTCCGCGAATTCGCGAAGGCATTCTATTCGCAGATGGGCAGCTTGCCCAAAGGCGTGCGTGAGACGCTCGATCTCGAAGCGAGCAAACTTTACGATCCGTTCTTCGGCACGACGACGTCAGCCACTCATATCGCAGTTGTCGAAATCGACCCTGAGACATATGGCGTGGAAGTCCGCAGATACGTTGTTGCGGAAGATTGCGGACGCATAATCAACCCACTGATAGTCGAGGGACAGGTGCATGGCGGTGTTGCACAAGGCATCGGTGCAGCGTTGCTCGAAAAGGTCGTGCACGATGAATCAGGACAGATTCTGACCGCGAGCTTCGTCGATTACGTGGTGCCGTCGGCGGCCGAAATTCCTGAATTGGAAGTTGTTCACATCGAATCTGAATCGCCGTCGACATTGGGCGGATATCGCGGCATGGGCGAGGGCGGCACGATCGGCGCCCCGGCCGCAATCGCCAACGCTCTGGCCGATGCATTGTCGCCACTCGGCATTGAGATCAATGAATTGCCGGCCACAACGGAGTGTCTGTTTCGGCTTATCGAAAAAGCCAAAGCAAATGAAAAAGGAACAATAGGATGAATTTGGAACTCGAAGGCAAGGTCGCGCTGGTGACGGGTGCTGCGCGCGACGTGGGGCGGGAGATTGCGCTAGCCTTGGCGGCTGAAGGGGCAACGATAGCGGTCAACTATAATAGTTCAGCCGACGAGGCTAATGCGGTCGTCGATCAGATCAACGCCGATACCGGTGTCGCTCGCGCCTATCAGGCTGATGTCGGCGACCGCGGTTCTGTCCAAAATATGGTTGATGGAATCGTGAAGGATCTGGGCGGAATCGACATACTGGTCAATAATGCCGGGCTGGTGCTGCCGAAGCGGTTTCTTGAATCCACGCCTGAGGAATGGAAGCGCCAGATTGATGTTGGGCTCTTCGGCGTGATCCATTGCTGTCATGCCGTTGGGCCGCATTTGATTGAGAAAAAAGGCGGGCGCATCATCAACATAACTGGTGATTCCGCGCGCGTCGGCGAGAAGTTTCTCTCTGTTACAGCGTCGTCGCGCGGCGGCGTCTTGTCGTTGACGAAGTCGCTCGCGCGCGAGTTCGGCCAAGCGGGAGTAACGGTCAACGCTATCGCTTTTGGTCTTATCGAGACCTCGCATAGTGACAAGGAATGGCTGGCGAAAAACCGCGAGAAGATCGAGCGCCAGTATCCCCTCGGCCGCATCGGCAAGCCCGACGACATTGCGCCTATGGTCGCGTTCATGGCCTCGTCACGTGCGCGCTGGATCACCGGTCAAATTCTGAGCATCAATGGGGGTTACAGCATGGTCGGCTGAGTTACTTCGGTCGTTGATATGAGCCGTCGTAGCCTGAAGAAATGAAACCCGACGCTGCGGACAGATCTAATCACCTCAATACTGCAATTGCCGAACCGCCATGCATTAGAGAGATGTGACAAGTTGGGTGATGCGATCATCGCCTAGTGCAACTCGCCGGTACACCGGTCGCATCGAAGGCCTCGATCATGCGCCATATCCCAACCCGCTGACAGTATTCGCGGCAGATGAAGTTGGGGAAGTCAGCGACGTTACCGGGCAGTGGATCAGGTAGCACGGGCGGGCCGCCCGCGTAGTACGGCGCCTCGCTGTCCTTGACGAGGTCCCAATACTCCAAATTGA
>JAPULJ010000620.1 GCA_027295145.1 Alphaproteobacteria bacterium
GCGACGGCATGACGAGAAACGCAGCGCGAGCCATCTCCTGGTTCACCGCCTCGGGCAGCAGATTGCCGAGGGGCACGACATTGCGAGAAGCCGTACTTTGCGCCATGCTCATCAGCGGCCCATCGCCGCCGATGCGCAGCGGCACGTCGAGATCGCGCCACGCCGTCAATACCGTGCCGATCCCCTTCTCCGGGCTCAATCGGCCGACGAAGAGGGCCCCGTGACGCGCCGTTTCGGCCTCTTGCGGCCCCCTATCCTCCACGAAGTTCGGCTTGACGGCGATCTTCTCTGCCGGGAAACCGGCCTCGACGAACTTGGCCTTGGCGAATTCGGTGAGCGCGATGAAGCGGCCCACCTTGGTCCGCCAGGTTCCCTGCCGACGGTGCCGGGCGATCATGTGCGCGACCGCGAGCGAGCCCAGGCGCGAGCCTCGATAACAGCCATGCAGCGCCCCCTGATAGGGCGAGCCGCCAATGCAATCCTCGCACGGCCGGCCGTTGCGCAGCAGGAGCGCGCCGGCGCAGACCGTGCGGTAGTTGTGCAGGGTCTGGACCACGGGCACGCCCGCGTCCCGGCAGGCGTCGTAGACCGACGGCGTGAGCAACGGGAAGAAGTTATGGACGTGCGCTACATCGGGGCCGAAGTCCGCGATGACTCGCCCGAGCCGGCGCCGGGCGGCGTGCGAATAGGGAACCTGCCACGCCGTCCTGACTTTCGCCCATGGCCCCGTGATCGCCGCGTTGTCCACCGACCAGAGACGAACATCGTGGCCGTTGGCAGAGAGCAACGCGCCTTCGTTGGCCACGACAGCATCCTCGCCGCCGGCCTGCTGATAAGCGTTATGGATCTGCAGGATGCGCATGCTGGTGATCAGGTAGGGTGATTTAAAAAAAATGCTGCCATCACTAAACCATTTACGGCAATTGAGTATTTACTGGAGTACAATATTTTTCCTCGGGCACGCAACAGAGGATCCGTTGCTGACCGTCAAGTGGCCATCTGACGAAGACGGCCATTAACTACGACAAGGAATGCGAAGTGACTCGCGACACAGCTTATAGCAAAAACCAAGCACAAACGTATGATAGTGACCGATTCGCCGATAAAAAGGGAAAAAAAATCCATGACGTGGAACTGAGTATTTTATTATCTGCGGCTCAAGAGATTCCGAAACATGCGTCGGTCTTGGAGATCGGATGCGGTACCGGACGTCTGTTGCGAGAATTGTGCGCGCGGGGATACCAGGTAGACGGCCTCGACGCGTCGCCTCACATGCTCGCCGAATGTCGACAAAAAATTTCTGGCGAATATCCCGACACAAAACTTGTCCTTGCGGAGTGTGGTAATATCCCTTTCCAAGACAATACCTATGATTTTGTCTATACCATACGGCTTCTCAATCAAACCGAATCGTCGGAGTATGCATTACACAGCATTGGTGAAATGATCCGCGTTGCTAAACCGGGCTCATATGTTTTGGTTGAGTTCTTCAATTTCTTTCGACCACGAATTCCTTGGCACCCGCGCCGCAACGTTCGTCTAAAGCCACGTGAGGTCTGCGCGCGCGTCGCTCAGCACGGTGCTACGCCAGTCTGGACTCGGGGCGCATTTTTCTTTGGCATGACCGCAGTGCTCCTCGCGCCGAAGTTTCTTATCGGAATCGTCGCCGCCGTCGACCGCTTCGCGAGCCTCTTGTTGCCTCGGCTCTGCGCCCGTTGCTACGTCCTAATGAGGAAATGAACGGTCCTCACAGAATCGGAATATTTGTCACGGATGTCGGATCTTCGCCGGGATTCGAGGACGTCGTATCGGGCCACGTCCAGCTTCCAATGCACACGATCAAGCTTTTGCAGGAAGCCGGTCACGTCGTCCATCTGATCACCAATCGGATTATCGAAGGCAGCGTTCCTCCGAATTGCTTGCCAGAGGGGGTGCCCATCCATCAGGTCACTGAACCCAGGGTTCGCGGGGGCGATTACATTATGCACGTCGGCCCCCGCAGGGGCTTTCACATCCTGCGTCTGGTGCGGTTGGTAATGCAGTTAAGGCGGATTATTAAGGAGGAACAGTACGATATTGTGCATTTCTTCGGAGCGAACAGACTCGCACATTTGGCTGGGTTTATGGGTTTGCTTGATAGGAATGTTCCTTTGGTCTTCACATTCAATGTCGGGCGCTTCCCGGAACGCTTTTGGGTTCTCACGAGACATCTCTGGAAGCGGATTTCTCTGGTCATAACATCGACCGAATTCATCAAGGATAACTGCAGCAAGTACGGAATTGAAGCCAGGGTCTTGCGTCACGGAATTGTCAGAGATTTGGCGCTGAAAGACAGCCCTGAAGCTCATCGCCACAAGCACCGCGTTCTTTTTTGGCGCGATCCATCGGTTGAAAACGGGGCCGATGTATGTGTTCGGATATTTGAAGAACTCGCGCCAAGATATCCCGAAATTTCCTTCGACTTTGCGGTCAGGCCGCACTGGGATCGGGTTACCGGGATAGATCGCCTAGCGCAAAATTACGACAATGTGCACGTCTACGAGTTCCCGTACGAAAACGGCATGAGTTTACCGCGACTCCTGGACCAATCAATCTGCGTCCTGCTGCCGTTTCGGGAGCTCAGCATCAATCCGCAATTCGCCATCCTGGAAACCATGTTTGCAGGCAAGCCCGCGGTGACAACAGCCATCGAGTCAAATTCGGAGCTGATCGAGTCGGGGAGAAACGGTGTTCTTGTGCCGGTTGGCGATGTGAACGCCACAGTTCAGGCGGTGGAGGAGTTGCTGACCGACCCACAAAAGGCGCTTTCCATAGGAAAGAGAGCGGCCGAAGACATTCGGCAATCTTGGAGTTGGGACAGTTACGTTACGCGCTTAATCGTTGAGTATGAAAAGCTCATACAGCCACGGTGATCGGCTGATAGCGCTGATCGTCTTTCCAAGCTATATTCAGTCATTTCTCGTTACTGACACAAAACCAGCAGAGAATATCCGCCCAGGATTCGGACGGTTAAATCCCGGTGGATCGAAAAGCATGCCATCCTTGGCACTCTCATAATTCTTTGCCTGAAGCTGCTCGGCGCTTCGATCGATCCTGCCGTGTAGAAATAGTCATGTATGTCGTACCCGGCATACCCCAAGGTCGCGAGAGCAGTTTCTTTGGTAAAATAATGAAGGTGTCCGACCTTTTCGCGAACCCGTCGAATCGGGCTCGCTCGAAATACCGTCTGAACGGATATGTCCAGAGGTATATGGAAGATTTTGAAACGCGCCTTATCCTTTATGGAGCGCAAAAAACCAATGTAATCATCCACATGCTCGAAGACATCGATGATCAGCAAAACCTCGGTCGTGTGGTCGTCACTCACGAAATCGTGGTTCAGGAACGTAATATTTTCCGCTGCCTTCTTGCTACAAATAGTGAAAGCATCTCGTGAGATTTCATAACCAACAAACTTACATTTTGGATAATGCTGGCTAAGCTCGACGATGACCCGCCCAGACCCACAGCCAACATCCGTAATCGCGGTAGGGGTCAGGGTATTTTGTTCAAGAATTTTTTTAATCCATTTCGCCTTGACCGGCGAATCTTCTTCGCCCCATGTAGGGTTTTGGCCCAAATACCTACCGTCTTGATAAATTTCACTCATCAGCTATAAAAACTCCATAAATCGTGACCTAAGCTAATCACGATTGACATTGCTTTTAATTGTTTATGACTACACGTACCCAAATCTACCCATTTGTACGGTAATTCCCCGAAGCAACGCGCCTTGAATACAAAGCTGCACAACCGCCATCCCGGTCACTGCACCGGCAGCGCCGAATCCGCTAACCAACGGGTAAGCTCCAACGACCGAAACGGTGGCCCCAAATACGGTGGCAATGAATATACCGCGTGTTTCCTCAAGCGCTCGCAGCCCCGCGCGCAGGGGAACGGCGAAGAAAAAGACGACATAAACCACCGCATACCAGCGCACGAGATGCCCATATCCCACATACTCGCCGCCATAGGCCAAGCCGAGCCAGAAGTCGGGTGCGGCGGCCGCCACCACCGCGATGCCCGCCGTGACCAGGCCGAAGACCAGGCCGATCTTTTTCATGTAACCGACCAGCGCCGCCGCGCCGCCGTGCTGGAAATGCCAGGCCGCGCGCGCGGGC
>JAPULJ010000621.1 GCA_027295145.1 Alphaproteobacteria bacterium
ACGAGATGCTCGCCGACTGGGACGCCAATTTCGACGCGTTGTGCGCGGTCGCCGACTTCGTTGCCAACGATGGCCGCGGCGATGCCGATTGGGGTGGTGTGGCGGCGCTGGCAGATTTGCATGCCCTGCCGCCGATCCTCAAGCCCTCGAAAATGATCTATGCGGCGGCCAATTATGGCGGACACATCCGCGAAATGCTCAACGCCGGCACCGCGCGCACCGAAGAAGAACGCGCAAATATGCTCGACCGCGACAAGGCGCGGGTGCGGCCCTATTCCTTTCTCAAGGCGCCGAGTTCTTTGGCTGGTGCCTTCGACGACATCGTCATCCCGCCGGAAACGCAAAAGGTCGACTGGGAGGTCGAGTTGGCGCTGGTGATCGGCCGCACCGCCAAGCGGGTGCCGGCGGAACGCGCGCTCGATTACGTCGCCGGTTACATGACCACCAACGATGTCACGGCGCGCGATGCGCAAAGCCGTCCCGACTGGCCGACCCTGCGCACCGATTGGTTCACCGGCAAGAGCCACGACACCTTCGCGCCGATGGGTCCCTATTTAGTGCCCGCCGCCTTCGTCCCAGACTACCGCGCCGTCCAGTTGACCCTGAAAGTCAATGGCGAAACCAAGCAGGACGATCCGGCGGGCGAGATGGTGTTTTCCGCCGAAGAGCAGATCGAACACGCCTCGGCGCAACTCGCGCTCCACCCCGGCGATATTATATCGACCGGGACGCCCGAAGGTGTCGGCCACGGCAAGGGCACATATCTCAACGTCGGCGATATCGTCGAGGCGGAAGCCGCGGGACTGGGCGCGCATCGCTGCCAGGTGGTTGCCGAGGATGCCTGATTGACCCGTGGGCCGTAACGCGTCACGCTGCCGCGCGAACGCGTTCAGGACTTAAGAAACATGGCTACTACTTCGATTGTTGAAGAAATTCGCTCGATCTGCGACTTGCCGGAGCGCCTGCGGCGATTGGACGCGCCCGATCCGGGCTTTCGGCAGTGAAAAGGCGGCAGCTTCCAACTTTAGGCTGATTGCCTGCAAACGATTGATAAACTACGAGAAACCAGATTTACTTTGATATCAGAGCCGGAAACTTACAATGTTGATTACACCGGCCGGGTGCCTCTGCAAAACGACTAGAGGTAGGGAGAGGAATGAACAAGGGCCAAGGGGAAGACATCCAGCCGGGTGCGGTGGCGAGCGCACCGTTTAGACCGGGTGCATCGGTCGATCCGGAATTCGACACGTTTCCCAAACTGTTAAAGCGCAATGCGTCAGTTCGCAGCAAGCGGCCGGCCATGCGCGAGAAAGACTACGGCATCTGGCAATCGTGGACGTGGGCCGAGGTCGCCGACGAAGTTCGTGCGATTGCGTGCGGCCTCGCGGAATTGGGCCTGCGCCGGGGCGATACGGTCGCCATCATCGGCGACAATCGGCCACGCCTGTATTGGACGATCGCGGCCGTTCAAGCGCTCGGCGGGACGCCTGTTCCGCTCTATCAGGATGCGGTTGCCGATGAGATGAAGTTCGTGCTCGATCACTCGTCGGCGCGCTTTGCAGTGGTCGAAAACCAGGAGCAGGTCGACAAGCTGTTCCAAGTTTGGGACGACTGTCCGCAGCTTGAACTGGTCGTTTACGACCAACCGCGCGGCCTGCGCCATTACACCCAAGAGTATTTGCATGACATGGCGAAAGTTCTCGCCGTCGGGCAAAAATTTGATAGCGAGAATCCATCATTTTACGACGACGAAGTCGCCAAGGGTGCGGCTGACGACACAGCGATCATGCTTTATACGTCCGGTACGACGGGCCAGCCGAAGGGCGTCGTGCTAACCCACGAAAACATCTACCTCACTGCCCTCAACGCCGCACAGCAAGAGGGCCTCACCGAACGCGAAGAGAGCCTCGCCTACCTGCCGCTTGCCTGGGTGGGCGATCACATTTTCTCCTATGCCCAGTCGTACGTCATCGGCTTTTGCGTTTCGTGCCCGGAATCGTCGGATACGGTGCTCAACGATCTGCGCGAATTGGGGCCAACCTATTTCTTTGCGCCGCCCCCGGTCTTCGAAAACATCCTCACAACGGTGATGATCCGGATGGAGGATGCCAGTGCGATAAAACGCAAGATGTTCGACTACTTCATGGGTGTAGCCCGCCGGGTCGGTGCCAATATTCTCGACCGCGAACCGGTCGGGTTCGTCGATCGGCTGCTTTATTGGCTCGGCGGTGTGTTCGTTTATGGCCCGTTGAAGAACACCCTGGGGCTAAGCCGGGTGCGGATTTGCTATACCGCGGGCGAGGCGATCGGACCCGATCTATTTGTTTTCTACCGCTCGCTTGGCATCAACATGAAACAGTTGTACGGCTCGACCGAGGCGAGCGTATTTATCACCATTCAACCCGACGGCGAGATCAAGCCCGATACGGTGGGTACGCCGGCGCCTGGTGTCGAGCTGCGGGTGGCGGACGATGGCGAAGTGATGTTCCGCAGCCCGGGCGTGTTCAAGGAGTATTTCAAAAACGCCGAGGCCACCGCTGAGACCAAGACGGCGGACGGTTGGGTGCACACCGGCGACGCCGGGCTTATCGACGAAGATGGCCATCTAAAAATCATCGACCGCGCCAAGGATGTCGGCCACCTCAATGACGGTAGCCTGTTTGCGCCGAAATATATTGAAAACAAACTCAAATTCTTTCCCCACATCAAGGAAGCGGTGGCCATCGGCAACGACCGCGACGCCTGCACGGTGATCATCAATATCGATCTACAAGCCGTTGGCAACTGGGTGGAACGGCGCGGTATTGCCTATTCCAGCTACCAGGAACTGGCGGCAATGCCGCAGGTATACGACCTGATCCAAGAAGAAATCGAACAGGTAAATTCCGACTTGGCGCAGGAACCGAATCTCGCGGGCTCGCAAATTCACCGTTTCCTGGTGTTGCATAAGGAGCTCGACCCCGACGATGGCGAGCTGACGCGAACGCGCAAAGTTCGCCGCGGTTTCGTCGCCGAGAAATATAAACCGATTATCGATGCGCTCTACAGCGATAGCGATCATTGCCAAATTTCGACGGAGGTGACTTTTGAAGACGGCCGTAAGGGCGTAGTCTCGGCCGATCTGGCCATCCGTGACGCACGCACTGGTAATACCGGTGCATCGCTAGCCGCCGAGTAAACCGATGGCGATCGCGGAATCAGAAAGCAGCGCTGACATCCGGCCGGCTTCCTCGGCGCCGGCAGAAACGGCGCGCGTGTTCGACGAGGTGTTGCTGGATATTTCCCACGTGACCCTAGCATTCGGTGGCGTGCAGGCGATAGATGACGTCAGTTTCGATATACGAAAAGGTGAAATCCGCGCCATTATCGGTCCCAACGGCGCCGGCAAATCGTCGATGCTCAACGTCATCAACGGCTTCTACCAGCCGCAGCAGGGCACGATCACCTACAAGGGCGTCAGCCGCTCTAATATGCGGCCCTACGACGCCGCCTCGAACGGCATTGCGCGCACCTTCCAGAACATCGCGCTGTTTCACGGCATGTCGACGCTCGACAATATCATGACCGGACGGATCCTCAAGATGAAGGCCAGCTTGGTCGAGCAGGCGTTGTTTCTCGGCCGCGGCCGGAGCGAGGAGATCGAGCATCGCCGTTTCGTCGAGGGCATCATCGATTTTCTCGAGATCGAGGCGATCCGCAAAACGCCCGTCGGCCGCTTGCCTTATGGCTTGCAAAAACGCGTCGAACTGGGCCGCGCGCTTGCCGCCGAACCCGACCTCCTACTGCTCGACGAGCCGATGGCCGGTATGAACGTCGAAGAGAAGGAGGATATGAGCCGTTTCGTGATCGACGTTAACGACGAATTCGGCACCACGATCGCGCTGATCGAACACGATATGAGCATCGTCATGGACCTGTCGGATCGCGTCGTCGTGCTCGACTACGGCCGCAAGATCGCCGATGGCACACCAGATGTAGTGCGCAACGATCCAACCGTGATCGGCGCCTATCTCGGCGTCGCGCACGATTAGCGAATAAGCCGAGACGAAAGCCACGCCATGGACTTCATCACCAGCGTTACCGTCGCCCCGTTCGTCGATATGTTCACCAGTCCGTTCTTCTTCATTGAAGTGGTGTTTGGCGGACTTATGACAGGCGTGATGTACTCGCTGGTAGCGCTTGGCTTCGTGCTGATTTTCAAAGCATCATCGGTGTTCAACTTCGCCCAGGGCATCATGGTGCTGTTCGCCGCCCTGTTCTTTGTCGGCTTCATCGAGCTCGGCTGGCCCGTCTGGCTGGCCTTCATCGTTACCATCGCGGTGATGGTGGTGCTTGCCGTTTCGATCGAACGCGTGGTGCTGCGCCACCTCGTCAACCAGGACCCGATCATCCTGTTTATGGCGACCATCGGCATCGCCTTTTTTCTCGAGGGCCTGGGCGAAAGTATCTGGGGTGCCGACGTCCATCCGCTGAATATCGGTATTCCCGACGATCAAATCTTCCTTGGTGAAGTTCTGATCCAGGAGATCGACCTGTTCGCTGCTGTGGTGGCGGGGTTGTTGGTCGGTGTTTTGGGGTTCTTCTTCACCTACACCAAAGTCGGCCGCGCGTTGCGCGCCGTGGCCGACGACCACCAAGCGGCGCAGTCGGTTGGCATTCCGCTGAACAATATTTGGGTCATCGTATGGGCGGTCGCCGGGTTTGTCGCTTTGGTCGCCGGTATCATGTGGGGCTCCAAAGTAGGTGTGCAGTTCTCGTTGTCGGTCATCGCGCTGAAGGCGCTGCCGGTATTGATCCTCGGTGGCTTCACCTCGATCCCGGGCGTGATCGTTGGCGGTCTGATCATTGGCGCCGGCGAAAAGATCGCCGAGATCTACTGGGGCCCCGCCATCGGCGGCGCCATCGAGGAATGGTTCGCCTATGTGCTGGCGATGGTATTCCTATTTTTCCGTCCGCAGGGTCTGTTCGGCGAACGTATCATCGAGAGGGTCTAGGCAATGTTTTATCGCGAGGCCGGACAGTTCAAAACCAGCTACGCCGCCGATCAGGGGTTGTTGCCGATCCCGCTCGACCGCGCCTTTATTTTTGCGGTCCTGATTTTCGCCTTTATCGTCCTGCCGTTCATCGGCTCCGACTACTGGCTGGGCACGATCATAATCCCGGTGCTGATCATGTCGATCGCCGCGCTCGGTTTGAACATTCTGACAGGTTATGCGGGTCAGCTGTCGCTGGGCACCGGCGGATTCATGGCGGCCGGCGCCTATATGGCATTCAAAATCGCAACATCCGATACGTTGGGCTGGCTGCCGATCCCGATCGTCGTTCTGCTCGGCGGTGTCTGCGCGGCGCTGATCGGATTGGTCTTCGGTATTCCATCGCTGCGCATCAAAGGATTCTATCTGGCGGTTACCACGCTGGCGGCGCAGTTCTTTCTGCTGTGGCTGTTCATCAGGGTGCCGTGGTTCGTCAACTACTCGATCGCAGGTGTGCCGACGGCGCCGCCGCGCGAAGTTTTCGGCGTTTTGGTGACCGGCGCGCAATCGCCGGTATGGGCGCGCTATCTTTTCGTGCTGACACTGACCGTACTGCTGACACTGATGGCCAAAAATCTGGTGCGCTCACGCATCGGGCGCAGCTGGATGGCGATCCGCGATATGGACGTTGCCGCCGAGTTGATTGGTATCCGGCCGCTGCAGGCAAAGCTCGCGGCGTTCGCTATCTCGTCGTTCTATTGCGGCGTTGCCGGCGCATTGTGGTCGTTTGCCTTCCTCAACTCGGTCGAACCGACCGCATTCGACGTCCAACGCTCTTTTTTCGTGTTGTTCATGATCATCGTCGGCGGGCTGGGCTCGATTCTCGGGTCTTTTTTGGGCGCGGCGTTCATCACCTTGCTACCGATTTTTCTCAATGCCGCGCCGGCGGCCGTCGGCCTCGACTTGGATACCGATGTGATCACCCACATTGAGTTCATGACGTTCGGCGCGTTGATCGTGTTTATCCTCATTGTCGAGCCGCGTGGTTTGGCGCGCTTGTGGGAAATTGCAAAGGAAAAGCTGCGATTGTGGCCTTTCCCGTATTGATGAAAATGCGCCTACAACGAATTACCGAGTTGAGTGAAGATAACACCGTGTTAAGCTTGCAAAAATTTACCAGCGAGCGTGTGTGAAGAAAGGCTGGTATCGAACTAAATCTTGGTTTTTAGGGAGGAATAAATGAATATTAAACATCTTACCATGGCCACGGTTGGCGCAGCGCTCGCGTTCACAGCGTTCGCGGCGACCTCGGCCCAGGCCCAGGGCGCTCAAGAGATACCGGCGCTCGTCTACCGGACCGGGCCGTTTGCGCCCAACGGCGTTTCGATCGCCGACGGCTATTCCGATTACTACACGCTGATCAACGAGCGCGATGGCGGCGTGAACGGCGTGAAGTTCAATGTCACCGAGTGCGACACCGCGTACAAGACCGACCGTGGCGTCGAATGCTATGACCGGATCGCCAAAGGCACGACGGTGGTCAGCCCGTACTCGACCGGCATTACGTATGCGCTGATCGAGAAGGCGACGGCGGACAAGGTGCCGATCCTGTCGATGGGCTATGGCCGCACATCGGCCGCCGATGGCCGTGTTTTCCCTTACGTCTTCAATTTTCCGGCGACTTACTGGAGCCAGGCGACCTCTGTCATACAGCATATCGCCAACGAAGAAGGTGGGCTCGCCAAGTTGAAGGGCCAGAACTTTGCCTTCATCTATCTCGATCACCCGTACGGCCGTGAACCGATCGCGACGCTCGACGTGTTGGCCGACAAGTTCGGCTTCACCTATGACAAGTATCCGGTGCCGACAGGCTCGATGACCGAACAGAAGTCGATCTGGCTGCAGATCCGTCGTTCCAAGCCGGAATACGCGATCATGTGGGGCTGGGGTGCGATGAACTCCACCGCTATCAAGGAAGCCGCGGCGATCAAGTTCCCGATGGACCATTTCATCGGCAACTGGTGGTCGGGTGACGAGGCCGACGTGACGCCGGCCGGCATGGACGCCAAGGGCTACAAGGCCGCCACGTTCAACGGTGTTGGTGATCGTTACGGCGTGTATGCAGACCTGCAGGATTTCGTCTACTCGAAGGGTCTCGCGGCCGGCAGCGGCGACCGTAAGGGTCGCGTGCTTTACAACCGCGGTCTGATCAACGCCGTCTACGTCGTCGAGGCCGTGCGTACGGCGCAAGCCAAATTCGGCAAACGCGTGATGACCGGCGAGGAGGTCCGTTGGGGGTTGGAAAACCTGAACCTGACGGCCGCCCAAATTAAAGATCTCGGTCTCAAAGGCCTGGCCCCGCCTGTACGGGTCACCTGCGAAAATCACGAGGGTGACAACCCGGCGATCCTGATCCAGCAATGGAATGGGTCGGAATGGGAGATCAAGACCGATTGGATCCCCGCGATGAGCGACGTGGTTCGTCCGCTGATCGAGCAGGACGCGGCACAGTACGCCAAGGAAAACAACATCACGCCGCGCAGTTGCAGCTGAGTGTTGTCGATAACGAGTGGGCGGGGTCGGTTTACGGCCCCGCTCACTTGCTTTCTGTCTTGAATTGAATTCCGCCGCCATGAACGACGCCGCAAATAGCCCGCCGGCTGCCGACGCCAGCGTTGAAACCGTTGAACCGCTGCTGTCGGTCAACAATATCGAAGTCATCTACAACCATGTCATCTTGGTGCTGAAGGGCGTGTCGTTGCACGTACCGCCGGGTGGCATCGTTGCCCTGTTGGGGGCGAACGGCGCCGGCAAATCAACGACACTCAAAGCGATATCCAATTTGCTGCGCGCCGAACGCGGAGAGGTCACCAAGGGCGCGATTATGTATCAGGGCGAGCCGGTCGAAAAATTGACGCCCGACGCATTGGTAAAGCGTGGCGTCATCCAGGTTATGGAAGGCCGCCACTGCTTCGAACATCTTTCGATCGAAGACAACTTGATGACCGGCGCCTATACCCGGCGGGATACCGCCGAAATCCGCCGCGATCTGGAAATGGTCTATGGCTATTTCCCACGGCTTAAGGAACGCCGGCGAGCGCAGGCGGGCTATACGTCGGGCGGCGAACAGCAGATGTGCGCGTTGGGCCGGGCGCTGATGGCGCGCCCGCGCATGATTTTGCTCGATGAACCCTCGATGGGACTGGCGCCGCAGTTGGTTGCAGAAATCTTCGAAATCGTCGACCGGCTAAACAAGAATGAGGGGGTGACGTTTTTGCTCGCCGAACAAAATACCAACGTCGCGCTGCAACATGCCGATTACGGCTATATCCTTGAGAGCGGACGCGTTGTGCTCGATGGCGATGCCGAGGCGTTGCGCAACAACGAGGACGTCAAGGAATTCTACCTCGGCCTATCGACCGCCGGCCGGCGCAGCTATCGCGACGTCAAGCATTACCGCCGGCGCAAACGCTGGCTCGCTTAAGTCCGCCATTCTTCCGTTGCCCGTTTCCCGCGAGGCGCTACCATGTCCGACTCCCCCTATTTCGACAATCAGGAAACGCGCGAGCCGGAAGCGCGCGATGCTGAACTGTTCGCCGCCCTACGCAGACAGATCGCCCACGCCAGAGCGAGCGCACCTTATTTTTCCAGCGCCCTGGCCGATATCGACCCTGACGCAATAGCCGGCCGGAA
>JAPULJ010000622.1 GCA_027295145.1 Alphaproteobacteria bacterium
ACCTGGACAAGGCGCTCGACGAAGCAAAGAAGAAGGGCTGGACGGTCGTCGATATGAAGCGCGACTGGAAAGTCATCTACCCATTCGAGAAGAGGTAGTAGCCGGGATCCTCCAAATGACTGATGCCAATCGCCGGCAACAGAAGCACGATGGGCATCTGGCTGCGATTCCGGCCCTTCATTGGTTCGATAGGCTGAGGTCCGATCGGGTTGAGCAGAAAAGCACATTCAACCGGGTCGAGGAATTCACCAAGAGAATTCCGCTCGAAGAGGAGTTTACCGATGTCATGGAAGAATCAGGCGCTCGTTCTCTGTGCGGCAATCATGCTGGTTACGTCGGTGCCCGCAACAATGCCGGCAAGCGCGGCTTCGGCACGAAAAATCGACAGTGATGCCACTGTGGCATTGCGTCAGCTCTATGCCACGATGCCCGCAGCGAGGAAACTCGCTCGACGCGCCAAAGGAATCTTGGTGTTCCCTCGAGTGGTCAAAGCCGGATTCTTTCTCGGTGCACAATACGGTAATGGTGCATTGCGTCGCGGCGGGCGAACGGTTGGATATTACCGTACGACGGCGGTGTCATATGGCTTGCAGGCCGGCGCACAGCGATTTGGATATGCCAT
This sequence comes from Alphaproteobacteria bacterium, assembly GCA_027295145.1. Classification (GTDB taxonomy): domain Bacteria; phylum Pseudomonadota; class Alphaproteobacteria; order JAPULJ01; family JAPULJ01; genus JAPULJ01. The sequence continues at coordinate 623 of JAPULJ010000622.1, forward strand.
GTTCTTCATGACCAACAACTCCTTGGGCTATCTGCGTCGGAGCGGCGGTTGGGAGGCTGGCAGCGCGCCCAGCGTCGTGGTTTTTGACAAAGGTGCGGCAGGGGGTGTGTCCACGACCTCTATTCGCAAGAACATTTACGTGTTCTTTTTCAATCAGCGCGGTCTGATGGCGGGTCTGGGCCTGCAAGGCACGAAGATTACGCGAATAACACCGGGAAGATAATGAGCGAGCCTTGTGAGGTGAGGGGATACGATGATCAAAAGAATGATCCAAACCTGTGCAACGATCTTTGCTGCTACGTTGCTATCGGTGTGCGCGGCGTTCGGCCAATCGACCCGCCCAAATGTCGTCGTCATGATGGTCGACAACCTCGGTTGGGGTGAGTTGGGCGTTTACGGCGGAGGCCAACTGCGAGGCGCGGAAACCCCAAGGCTCGACAAACTGGCTGCGGAAGGGACCCGGCTCCTCAACTTCAACGTGGAGCCTCAGTGTACACCCAGCCGGTCCGCCTTCATGACAGGGCGTCACCCTATCCGCTCCGGCACGACAAAGGTGGTTTGGGGCGTGCTTTACGGCATGGTGGGATGGGAGAAGACCATCGCCGAGCTGTTTTCAGGCCGCGGCTACGCCACTGCAAACTTTGGCAAATGGCACCTGGGCGACACGCCTGGTCGCTTCCCGACGGATCAGGGGTTTGACGAGTGGTACGGCATCGCCAATACCACCGACGAATCGATGTATACGGCGCAATACGGCTACGATTCGAAGGCGACTAATCTGAAGCCTTTCATTGTTGAGGCGAAGAAAGGTCAGAAGCCGCAACGCGTGGCAAAGTTTGACGTGCCGGCGCGGCGGCGGATCGATGCGGAATTGACCCGGCGCGCGATCAATTTCATGCGGCGTCAGGTGCGGGCCAAAAAGCCGTTCTTCCTGCTTGTCACTTTTACCCAACCCCACCTGCCAACGCTGCCGCATCCGGATTTCAAGGGCAAAACCGGTAATGGGCCCTTTGCTGATGTGTTGGCCGAGATCGATTTTCGGACGGGGCAAGTTCTTGACGCCATCGACGAATTGAAGATCCGCGATAACACTATTGTCGTGTGGTTGAGCGATAACGGGCCCGAAGAAACTGCGGGTTACCACGGCACCGCCGGCTACTGGCGCGGCCATTATTTCACTGCGCTAGAAGGCTCCCTCCGGGTGCCGTTTATCATCCGCTGGCCCGGGAAAGTTCCTGCAGGGCGCGTCAGCAACGAGATCGTCCATATCACTGACATTCTTCCGACGTTTGCGCGTGTTGCCGGCTACAAGGTGCCGGCGGACCGGATCATCGACGGCAAGGACCAATACGACTTCTTCCTCGGCAAACAGAAGAAATCCAACCGTGAAGGCTTCCCGGTCTACAACGGCGACAACATGTTCGCCTACAAATGGCGGAACTGGAAAGTTCACTTTGTGGATATGGATAGCATGTTCGGCCGCCCACGCGTGCGTAACGTGCCCCGTGTGCACAACCTCATCACAGACCCGAAGGAAAAGTACGATCTACGTGAGAAATCCACATGGGTTTTCCCGGTCGTCTTAAGACGGGTCGTTAAGTTTCGGATGTCTCTGGTCAAGGAGCCGCCGATCAGGCTGGGCACGCCAGATCCCTACAAACCTCGGCAAAAGGCGAAACGGTAGGGCACCAAAACATCCATCAACGGTCCTCGACTTGCAGAGTATTCGATGTGTGGACTTAGACTGCTTTCGATCACGCTCCTTGGTCTTGTCGTGGCACTGGTTGCTCAGCCGCGCGGCGCAACAGCGGTGGAGGGGGGAGGCGGGAACTACATAGCGGGCTTGTATGGCGATTTCGCGGTTGCTGTCGACCCCGGGCCAGGAGTGTATCTCCGCAATAACCTCTATTTCTACTCGGGCGAAACAAGCCGGACGGCGCTCCAGGGCCGCGTGCGGGCCGGCGTCGAGGCCAACATGCTGTTGGAGTACCCTACGGTGCTCTGGGTCACCGATCTGAAGGTACTCGGCGCCCGATACGGCATGGGGATTGGCGTGCCGCTCCTTTACGTCGATTTGTCAGCGTCTGTGGCGGCTGGCCCGTTTGGTTTTGCGACCAGCGGCAATCGCTTTGATATCGGGGACATATACCTCATACCGGTCTCGCTCTATTGGAACGCGGGCAATTTTCATATCAATTTCTACCAGGGCATCGTGGCCCCGACCGGCGCTTACGATGTCAACAGGTTGGTCAATACTGGTCTCAATTACTGGTCCTTCGATAGCGTCCTCGCCGTGACCTACCTCAATCCTAAATCGGGCTTAGAGCTGTCGGCAGCTTTCGGGTACATCTACAACACTGAAAACCACGCCACGAACTACAAGTCCGGCCAGGAAATCCACCTGGACTACATGCTCAATCAGTACCTTTCCGATCGCTTTGCCATCGGTGTGCACGGGTTCTATTACAAGCAGATAAGCGGTGACAGCGGGAGCGGCGCGGTGCTCGGGCCGTTCAAAGGCGAGGCCGCGGGCATTGGTCCCGCCATCCTTTGGACCCCAAAGATCCCCGGTGCGAAGGTGACGTTCATCGCCAAGTGGCTCCACGAGTTCCATGCTCGGCGACGCCTCAAGGGGAACCATTTCCTGGTGAGCGCCGTTTTCAAGTTTTGAATTGGAGGCGAACACTGGCCCGAAAACGGCTCTTTGCCGATTTCGCCTACGTCACCTCCTGGGCTTGAAGTCGGTCAGATTGACCGGTGCTGGATTTGGGTGCTTCTTGAGTGACTTCAGATAGGCGCCGATCGTGAGCAGATAGGGCCGAACCAGCCAGGCGTGGTTTGCGGCAATGTTTTGCTCTTCGCGTGGATCCTGCTCGATATTGTAGATCGCCGGAATACCGTTGAGTTCGGCCCTGGAGCCGCCCAGACCCGGCATCGCCGGTCTGCCTGGCGAGCGGAAGAAGGCCATCGGATATATCCGAAAATGCCGCCAACGCACGGCGACGATTTCGGTGCCGATGAAGGTGATAACGCCTTCCCGCTTGGATTTGGCTCGCTTGCCGAGGAAGAAGTCGCTCTGATCCACGCCGTCAATGGGGCGATCGGCCGGCACCTTCGCACCGATGAGGCGCGCAAGCGTCGGAAAAATGTCGTGTATCGACACCATCTCGTTGCTCTTGCGCGGTGCAATCCGGCCGGGCCACTTGATGATGGCCGGAGTCCGCAAACCACCTTCCTTGCCGTCCCCCAGTTCGCCGCCGTAGATGCCGTTGGAGCCCCCCCGGTATGCGGGCGGACCCATCATCGGCGCGGCGCCGTCGTCGGAGAGCCAGATCACGATAGTGTTCTTCTCGATCCCGGCGGCCTTAATCGCGTTGAGAACCTCGCCCGTGCGGCGGTCGAGTTCCATGATCGCATCGCCGTAGGGTCCGCTGCGCGACTTGCCGGTGAACTCGGGTGCGCTTACCGACGGATAGTGGCTGTTTGTCCATCCGATATAGAGGAAGAATGGTTTCTTTGCCGCGGCCTGGCGGCGAATATAGTTCACCGCTGCGATGGCGATGTCGCGCTCGATCAACCGGCGATACGCCACAGTATATTCTCTGACTTTCCTTAATCCGCGTTTGGTGTCGCCCTCCCAGATCCACGGGACGGTTCTCTCGATCACCTGCTTTGGCATACCGGCTCGGCTCATGGTCGGTCGGTATAAAGTGCTGTCCGTCGTTTCCAGGACGCCGACCCTGTATTCGTCGAAGCCCTGGCGAACCGGCCAGCTCTGTTTTTCCGCCCCCAGGTGCCACTTGCCGATGATCGCTGTGGCGTACCCGCGGCTCTTGAAGAGTTCTCCAAGGGTGACTTCTGAGGCCTGCAATGTGTTGGGCGTACCGCCGACAATGATGCCGCCCAGGCCCGCGCGGTGAGCATAGCGGCCGAGCAACAGACCCGCGCGGCTCGGCGTACACCCCGGCTCGGTAAGAAAATGAGTGAGCTGCAGGCCTTCGCTCGCCAATTTGTCGATTCGTGGCGTTGGCATCCCTCGGATAGCGCCGCCCTGGTAGGCGCCAATGTCGCCATAGCCGACGTTATCGCCAACCATAAGTACGACGTTGGGTCTGGCCGGCTTCGTTCGGCCAGCGTTTTGAGCCTGGGTAGTCCCGCCAGCGAAAACGATCATCGTCAATGTACAGACCAGGACCGCCAGCCTGTAATCTTTGAGTGGATACCTTTCTTTTCGCTTCATGACTTTGCCCTCGTTGTGCGCTTAAGTCGGCAATCGGCTGTGTTTTCCTAATCGTCACCGTCGGATTGGTAGTAGCCCAACATGAACCGGTCGCCCATGTCCGGCGCCCGCAACGGAGGGTTTTCGGTCCTTGTCAATGCGACGAGCACGGCATCGTCGACGATCAACGCTGTCGCGAACAACCACGGATCAGATCCGGCGTGAGACCGACGGGCGCGCCGACGGTTCGGCTCGGTCTTCCGATGCTGGTCCATTCCTCTCACCCCAAAGTCAAATCGCGGGTCATTGAGCAGATTCTCGGTCGCTGGGAGGACGGCTGCGATGGTCCTGACTGTCTTCATCTGGCTTCCGGTTTGACTGCGGCATCATTTTGGGAACAGGAATTTGAGCTGGACCTGGAATGACCATTCCGGCCCGTTGCTCGGCGCCACAGGGTAGTAGAACGCTCTGGCGAACAGGCTGACAGGCTGTTTAACGAATCGGAACACCCGACCGACGCCGCCGCCGATCGGCACCGTCCAGCGATTGCTCGATTTGGCGTCCCAGTTGGCCGTGATGACCGGCGAGGTTGTGAGGAACCAACCCTTGTCGAGGTTGTAGTTGACGAAGGGCTGAATCAGCATAAAGCTGACGTCGTTTCTGTCTTTGTCGCCGGCCACAGACCAGGTCTGGGCCACGAGTGCACCGACAACCCAGCGGCCAGGCGTCCAAACGATTACGGCAGACGGTCCCATCGCGAAGTGTTCGGTGCCGAGGACGCGGCTGGTCGCGGTCGGAAACTGGAAAACCGGGCCCACTCCCCAGATCACGCCGCCGGCCGTCGGCTTCGATGGCGAGAAGAAAAGCGTCGTGCTGATGTCGCCGAGGCCGAACGTATGGCCGGTCTCTCCCGGGAAGTCTGGGCGCACCACCAGCGGCACGATGGTGCGCGTGATCAGGTTCCAGTCCTTGCCTAGGCGGAACGGATAGACCGGCTGGAATTGGAGGATGTGCCCGGTGCGGTTTGACGGGCCTTGGCCGAATGAGACGTCGTATTGGATCGGAACGCTTATCAGGCTGGCGATCGGGTTCTGGGACGCCTTGGCCAGGCTCTTGTCAGATCCTTTTTCTGCCGCCAGGGCATACGATGT
>JAPULJ010000623.1 GCA_027295145.1 Alphaproteobacteria bacterium
GCAGACGTTATGGATGATTGGACGTCTTGGTTTCAGGGTCACGACACATTTCGGACTCGCGAGTAGATCTGATTGCGGAACTATTGTGGAAATGGTGATACTTCCCATTATCCGAGCTAATCTGCCGATACCCAGCCAAAAGCCCGGTTCATGACCGACAACAAATTACGCCACGCATTTGATACACCGCTCAGTTCGGGGCTTCGCTTTCTCAGCGAGTTGATCGCTTGGGTTGCGGGTCCTTGGGCGATTGCCGCCATTTTTTCTGGTTGGCTTGCCATCCCGGCTCTCGTTTTGCTTGTCGGTCTGCCGGGCGTCTTCTCGACACCTGGCGATAAGCGGCAGATCATTGTGGCCACGCCTGGACCTCTTCGCGTCCTGATCGAGCTGCTCCAGTATTCCGTTGCGGTAATCGCCCCTTGGATTATCTGGCCCGGGTGGGCGGCGGTGCTGTGCGTATTTTGCGTGATTGCCTCTATAGTTGTCGGACTTCCACGTCTCCGCTGGCTTATGGCTGGAGCGCCAGACAAACCGGCGACCTGAACTCAGAGAGGTATATATGCGCGATTGGTCATTCGGTTCGCGCGTCTTGCCATGGAGCGGGATGTGGCGCGCGGGCATGCTCTAGCGATCCCGGCCCAGCAAGCGGCCATTTGACATCAAGGAGCATGAACAGTGACCTACGCATTATCGTTTTTTGCACTGATTGGCGTCGCCGCGACCGCGATTCTGGTCGTTGGTCTTTATCGCGATATCAGCGACTTCGACCGCACGCGCGGCGGCTATGAGGCACCATTTACTGGTGTCACCGGCGAACCGGTGGACTGGTACTCGCTTGATCGGACACCCACAGGCTTCGCCAAGCGCGGCCACGTTGTAAACGTGCTCGTGGACGGTACAACTGGCATGATCAGCTTTGAAATCTTCAAGCACAAAATCGACATCCGACCGCTGTCGGAACGCGCCAAAGTGGTTCACAAACCGCGCGAGGCATTCATCGCAATGGGATTTGAACCCGAATTCTGAGCTTAAGCTCTTCCCTTCGCCAAACATTGGGCGGCCTCCGGTCCGCCCATTTTCTTTGATCCGGTCATGCGCGCGATTGGTCAATTCATCAGCGCCACCGGTCAATCACTTCGCGTCCGGCGGCGTCTAGGGTCACCTCATCGGCACAAGCCCGTGCCAAAACTCAGAGGACAGACCAATGACCAGCAAATATCTCATCATCGGCGGAACCGGCGCCATCGGCTATTCATTTGCCAAGGCAATTCAGGAGGCTGGAGAAACAGCCACGCTTCTCGTGCGAAATCGCCGCAAAGCCGTCGATCTTTTCGGAGACACCTCCAGGCTTACGTTCGTTGAAGGCGACGTCAACGATACCGCTCTGCTGAAGAGCCTTGCAGAAGGCACGAGTTTTATCTTCCACGGCGCCAACGTCTCTTACGAGCACTGGGCGGCCGCGATGCCCGTAATGACCCGGAGCGTGATCGAAGCTGCCGAGCACGCCGATGCAACAGTCATCTTTCCCGGCAACAACTATAATTTCGGACGGATCGACAAACCGATCAGCGAAATTACCCCATTCAATCCCTGCGCGCCTTTAGGCAAGGTTCGGGCCGGTCTTGAGCGAATGTTGCAACAGGCCACGGATCGAGGCCGTATCCGTACGCTCGTTGTGCGCATGGCCGAAATCTGGGGGCCAAACGTGACTAACAAGCAAATCGCACCAATTTTTGAGAACGCGCTCAAAGGCAAGGCGTTGCCTTGGCTGATCTCGGCCGACACCCCGCAACAGCTGCTATATGCGCCGGACGCTGGACGCGCGATGGTCGCGCTGACAAACCGAGGTGACCTGCGCCCTTACGAGGTTTACAACCTCGGTGGTACGATGGTCCCAACGATCCGTTCCTGGCTCGCTGAGATCGCCGATGTCGCCGGCAAACCCGCAAAAATCAGCGTCGCGCCGAAGATGATGGTTCGCATCCTGGGACTGGCCATTCCGGTCATGCGTGAAGTCGCGTCACTCGCCTACAAGTATGAGACGTCGGTGATCCTGAACGACGACAAATTCGCTGCGGCCCATCCGAAATTCCAGCAAACGCCGATGCGCTCAGCGATCGCAGAGACACTTTATTGGTTTTCGAAGAACGGGTCTGGCAGCGAAACTAACCGCAAGGCGCACCGGAAGTCACGCTTGGACGGAGCGGTAAATTTTGCCGTCGACAATATGGCAATTGCTCTCTTCCCGGCAATCCTCGTCCTGCTCGCTGGCACCTTTCCGGCCTTGGAGGCGTTTCTTCCCTACATGCTTGTGGCAGCCGGTATTTATTGGACGCCCGGTCTGCACAGCCTGACGAAGCGTCTGCGCACCCGGTTCACGGGGAGCTAACGGTCGCCTGGGTCCTAAACTCTCCCGGCGTCGTTCCTGTCCATTTCTTGAAGGACCGGGAAAATACCGAAACTTCGGAATAGCCAAGAAGGTAGGCAATCTCGTCATTGCCTACCTCACCTTCCTGCAGATGCTGCTTGGCAAGATCGCGCCGGGTTTCGCTCAACAAACGCGAAAAACTTGTCCCCTCTTCAGTGAGCTTTTGCTGCAGCTTGCGACTACTTACCGCCAGTTCAGACGCAACCAAGTCGACATTCGGGGTAGTGCCTTTGAGCGCAGCAAGAATGCGTTGACAAGTTTTGAAAGCGTACGTGTCACGGCCCTCGAAGTCGTTCAGGAGCCGTCGTACCTTTTCTTCAAAGAAGCCATACATCTCTCCGCTCGCGCCGATGACCGGCTGGTCGAGAGAGTCGTTCGCAAAGATCAGATAGCTGACCTCGGAGCCAAAGGACACTAGCGCAGGAGAAAACAACTCGTCGTACGGCCCTGTATCGGCCGGGCGCTGATAATGGAACCCGACCCGAAGCGGCTTCACAACCTCGATGGCATTGGCCGATGCCCACGACGTTACACCTGCCATGATCATATCGACAGTGAACCTCAGGGTGTCATGCCAGTCGCTCCACTGCTCGATCCAGACGGTCGACGTGTCTGCATCCCTATCGATGACAAGGCCCATGGTGTCACCGATGACTCGCTGATAGGTGCAGCATTTCTCGATGGCTGCCCGTACCGTGGGGGCGTTCGCCATGACGTAGCCAAGCATACTGATGGCCTGCGTCGGGAAGCGCACGCCGCAAACAAGACCTATGTCCTCTCGTCCCGTTTCGGCGATGATAGCCGACCATACCCGTCGTTCGACATATTCGTCGACGTGTTCGGGATCACCTACCATGAGCCCCGGCGGCGCATCCGCAACTCTGAGCACCGCCTCGACGTCGGCGCCTTCCTGAACGGCAATGGCGATGCGATATCGCAAAAGGTTTGTAGTGACGCGCGCCATGATGCCTTATATCACACCCATTGCAGTGATACTAAATCAGGCATTCCAAAATGCAGCCCGCACACCGGAAATTGTTTTCTAAACAAGATTGTTGGCGTCAGCTTTCATACGTTGGGTCGAAAGTATATACCCTAAAGGCGCCGATGCTTCTTGTCGCGAGTGTCCGCTTCGTCCCGCTTCTCGGCCGTTCGAAGTTCGAAACTGCGTGGCGGACGTTGAACGGCCGCTTTCGGGAAGCCCGACAATATTTTTCGCATATGCAGTAGTAGACTGCTTTCTACGCTTCACGCCGAAATATGTGCAGTGCAGCATTGGTCACAAAGGGCTCTAAGCCGTCTTT
>JAPULJ010000624.1 GCA_027295145.1 Alphaproteobacteria bacterium
TCGTCCGAATGATTGAATCCAATAACTCATAAATTAGGACATACAGGGAATATACACGGTCCGCAATCTGCCTTATGGCATGATCACGCCACGCCGCGAAACCGTGTAGAGGGTGTGTGGGTCCCTTGCCCTGCTCGACCCGGATCACCATGCGCTCACTGTCGATGCGGCGCGCTTCTCACGCTCCGTTGTGTGTCGGCAATAGATGGCCACTCGCCGGGACATTTTGCTCTCGCGTTAAGGCCGTCGTTACTGGACCATGTCGTCTGGTCGGCTACTGACAGCGCGTTGACCGGCCGAATAATCGGATGACCGCATGCGGAGCCGGGCGCTGGGCCGCGGCGGGGCGAGTTCAGTTGAGCGCAAATGCGCTCGCAAAATGGTAAACTGAACACAACCATGCCCCACAATTTGATCAAATTTGGCCGTTTGCAGCACTAAGGGAGGATGGCAGGATGAGCTGGACACTGGTCCCGTTTGGGAAATGCGCAGGAAAAACACTCCCCCAAATCGTGCTGAAAGACCCGGACTATTTTTTCTGGTTAGATGAGACCACAACTTTCAGAATACCGATACCGATCAGCATGGCTGCCACAATCGCCACTGGCCAAATGGGAAAGATGCTGACCAGCACGAGGCCGATGCTGGCCGTCAACAGTGCCGCCTGGCACGTCCGGATGACGCCGTAGCGGGCAAGAACGCTGCCGGCGCCGAGCCCCGACACCATGCCAACGATATACAGAACCGCCGTATAAACACCGATGCTTGTGGCTTTGATACCAAGATCGTTGGCAGCCTGTACCGCCACGACGGCGCCGGCGAAACTACACATGGTCCCAAAGGACTGAATCGAGAGCATTGCCGGTAGGGCGATGCGGATCTTAGTATGCAGCAATTCGCGCATAGCCGAGCATCTGCAATGCTGTGAGGTTTTTCGGTTAGGACCTGAAAGCGGACCTAATTTGAAATGCCGAGTATTGCCAAATTAGCAGCATACATTCTTGCAGAAAAGGCATCATGCGGCCAAATGATCGGCGGCGTTGAAATAGGGTAGATTGTCCCGTGAAGAGCAACCCAGTATCGCGAGCCTTTCGGCGATCTTGATTGCCTTTTGGTATTTACGTTCACTTTCAGCGAGCGTGTGGGTTTGAAAAACGGTGCCGCAGAGTGAAATTCCGTAATGGGCCTGTAGACTACGGACCTTTCTGCCGGCAAGCATACCGTCAGCGATGATCGAGAGATCAAATTCGCCCTGTTTTACAATTTGGATGTTTTTCTCCAGCAGATAGGCACGGATGCGCGCTTCCGCGGCCAGGGCCGCGTCCCAATAATCGGATTCCGTTTGCGTCGCCTCGCCTGAAACCTCCATGAAAGCCCTGCAGAAGGCGAGAAAGGCCTGTTCGTTTCCGTTTGCTGTTTTCCACGCTGTGCCGCCAAGTCTATTCCAAATGGATATATCCATCTCTTCATAAACCTTCGGCACCCGCTCAAAGAACAGCCGGTGCAGCCCGTTTTCGTTCAGCGAACTGTCGAGGTTCTGTTCCTTATAGATATCGATGGCGGCGTAGGTGCCGCAGACCGGACAGGTGTCTCCTTCATAGGTGTTTTTCTTATAAATATGCGAACAGCGCGTTCTATTCGGCAATTCATTTTTGCAGAGCAAATAGATATCGCTGGTGTCTTCGCCGTCTTGCTGTTGGCCGATCCAATTGAAGCGGTTCATGTATTGCATATAGGAACGTCGATGGGTCACCAGGCTCCATTCCAGTTTTTCCACCGGACCGAATGTGCTCCAGTTGGAACTCACATCGATGATGATGCATTTCTCCTTACCCGGTGCCGAGCGCAGCCCACGGCCCACCGACTGGCCCCACAGCACCTTCGACAAGGTCGGCCGGAGGTGAACGATGATGTTGCAGTGTGGATTGTCCCAGCCTTCAGCCAACACGCCAACCGACACCATCGCCTCTATCTCGCCCCTCTCGTGACGCGCCAGCAGCCTCATCCGCTCCTTGATCGGTGTCCCAGCGGTGACGATGGCGGCTTCGATGCCGAACTGGCGGATGCAGCGCAGGGTCGCTTCTGCGACGCTGATATCGACGCAGAACCAGGCCGAGATAGGTTTCGTCGAAAGCTTCGAACGCTCTTCGTTATAGCTCCGGACCGCATAGTCGATCATCGATGATTTAATGATCGCAGGGGCCAGTTTGGCGACCGGGAAATCGCCCGAGCTGATATCGATGCCTCCCAGATCGAGGTCGTGGACAAAATGGGGCCGGTAGACCGGCTGCACCAAAACGCCTTCCTCGATCAGGTCCTCGATGTTCGCGCAATCGATAATGGCGTCGAACGCAAGGTTGAGTTGGTCACGTTGATCGCCGGTACGACGCTCGGGAGAGGCCGTCAGCCCTATGAACTGCGCCTCCGCTTTGCCGTGCTCGTTGAAATCATCAATGATCTGTTTGTAGGCTACTCCATTCGGCGATACGCGGTGCGCCTCGTCTACAATGATGAGATCGGCCTTGCGCACAGCGTCTGCCAACACCTCCTTAGCGCGCATATTCGTCGAGAGCATAATATCGTAACCCTCGAAAGCGGGCCCCGTGTCGGAGACCGCCAACTTTCGGACGGTGTGTTTCTCGCCAAGAGCCTTTTCGAGCTGTTCCAACAGCACCAGACGGTGGCACAACACGAGGATCTTCTTTCCCTTGTAGTACCGTTCGACGATCTCGCTCGCGAGCACGGTCTTACCGGCGCCGGTTGGCGCCTTTACGATAAACCGCCGGTGCTGGTTTATGATCGACGGAAAACTGTCGATGAATTTTTGTTGCCAATTTCTGAGATGCATCGGTCGGTTATATAAGAGTGAATAAGAAAATCATCAACGCCAAACGTCCGCGATCAAATGCGCAGTACCGCGCCAAAGCTGATTGAATTGATTGAAAAGGCTATTTGTGGCGAGGTCAGTGCCCTTGACCGGCTATTTTGCCAAAGGCCCGACGGGCATCAGCCCAACGGTCATGACGTGCCCCAGATGCCGGCAGCTACGTTCGGCGCGCGGGGCGTATCAGATTAAAGTAAACGGGACTGAGGATTCGCTCAATCAGCCCAAATCAGGCGGCGCGTTCGGTGACCAACAGACGACTGTGCTACATCTGGTTCGTATCCCAATGCCCACGGCGGTCGTGTATGCCCGCAATTTGTGGTGCTGCCTGAGGACAGTCGATAGGACGATAGGGTGAAATCCATGAACGCGCTTTAACAGCGCTGACGGCGCCGGCAGCGTGCGCAGGCTTGTAACTGGTACACCGGCACCGGGCAGGGGCGCTGAGGCGCCCTGGCGCGCGTCGTCGGGGTGACAAAGTGGATGACGGTATGCGGTGCCGGGTAGCGAGTTGTGCCGTGGCGTTTGGTCGGCCCTGAAACAGAGGGGCTGCACGCCCGAAACGAGACGATATTGAAAACTGATACGGAGAGGGTTGGTGGCCAATTTCGTCCGGCAGATATGGATGCATGGGCATCGCTCGTGTGCCGCTGCATGCAAAATCATAGAAGACCGCCGCTTCTCGGAGGGTAATCCAAGTTTCGGCGGCGTAGGATATTTTTCAGTTTTT
>JAPULJ010000625.1 GCA_027295145.1 Alphaproteobacteria bacterium
GATCGAGGGGATGCCGTCCTTGGGCGGCCCGCCGGAGAATATCTCCTTGAGGTCGACCGAGCTTTTTGAAAAGTCGGTCTTCGGCCACGCCGCCTTCCAGCGATCGGGATTGGCGTGCAAGCCCGATGACGCCAATACCAATAGACCCGCGAGGAACCCGGCAGTCCAAACCTGATGAAAACGTCTAGAACCCATTGCAGCCTCCTAGCCGAGAAAATTGGCCCACTGGCTGAAGAAGGCAAACCAAGCATGGTCACAAGTTGGTGAGCCGCTAAAGTGCTGATTTTACGGCCTGCCCGACTTCCTCATGGAACCAGTTCGCGCACTGCTCAAAGCGGGCGAAATGAAGGTGCGGGACAAGCCCGCCGGCGATCCCCTTCTGCACCCTCTCGACCATCTGGAAATCCTCTTCGAGGGCGTTCCAGAATATTCCGTAGTTCTTGCCCCAATGGCTTCGTGCTTTATCGTTCGCCGGCTCTTCGGGGATCAGCATGCCGCCCTGGACCTTGAAGCCGGCGATGCCATCGGGAAAGATCGACGCCACCATAGCGTGGTCCGGTTCGACCAAAATTATCGTGTTGGGAAATATAAAATAGATCACATTGGCATGCTCGCGGAGCTTCCAGCTCGCCCGGTCGGTTCCCTTCAGCTGACGGATCGAGCGCTTGGGGAAGAGTAGTCGGCTGTGCGGCGCGAACCGGTCGAATGCGCCGACATTGTCCTCGAACATGAAGGCAATCGTATCCCGGTGAGCGATCTTGACGTGGTAATTCTCGAGATTGGCATCCAGAATCAACTTCCAGTTCGCCGTCCGGCGGTCGCGGTGGGGGCTAAACAGCACATGATCGGAAAGCCCGAAAGCTTCGAGTTCATCGGCCATGGGACCGAGATAAGCGTCAATGTCGAGGCTCGATCCCGGATTTGGGACGACCCAGATCAACCCCGCCCTTTGCCGGACCGGTAGCCGGATCAAACCGCTGGCTTTGCGGTCCACGTGGGGAAATCCTTCTTCATGGGAGATGTGATCGAGCCGGCCATCGTCGCCGTAGGTCCAACCGTGGTAGGGACAAACGAATGCCCTGGCCGATCCGCTTTCTTCACAAACCAATTTTGTGCCGCGATGCCGGCAGGTGTTGAGATAGGCGTTCAACAAGCCTTCACGATCTCGATTGACCAAGATCGGCACCCCGGTGAGATCGTGCGTGACGAATGATCCCGGCTCGCTTAGTTGGGAAGCAAAGGCGACGACCAGCGGGTAGTCGCGGAACAGCACCGACATCTCGCGCTCGTATTGTACGGGGTCGAGATAGCGCGCGACCGGGCTGATGCCCGGCTCGGTCATGTCGGTAGTTTCCTGTTCGATATTGTCGAGCACACGGGTCAGCAGATCGACTTCGCCTTGATGATCCATGCCTCTACTCCCCCCCGCCCATCAAAGCCGCATCGATCGATCGGATCACGAAATCGCAATACCGCTCGATCATCGCGTCGATATCCGTCTCGCCGGTTATTCCGGCGAGCGTCAACCGCGCCGCCATGACGTAGGCAATGCCGCCTACCGTGTGGAACAGGAACAACATCGGATCGAACGACCCCAGCGCGCCTTGTTCCTGCGCCTCGGTGATGAGCGCTGCCAAATCGTCCAGCACCGGCTTGAGCACCCAATGCCGCACTTGGCTTGGGCGGTCGGCATTGTCGATCAACTCGCGTAGCATGAGCTGATTGTAGTCGGGCCGCCGACGGGTCCAGTGCAGGTGTAGTGCGATCATATGGCGGAAGCGCTCCGCCGGCTCGCCGTCCATCCGTTTGGCCTCGGCCAGCATCGCTTCCAGATCGCCGACAATCCGCGCCAGAACGCCGGCGTAGATCCGCTTCTTGCTTGGAAAATGATGGAGCAGGGAAGATTTGGCGATCCCCACCTCGCCGCAGATATCGGCTAGGCTGGCGCCCGCGAACCCGCGCTCGGCGAACAGCCGCTCGGCAGCGTCGAGAACGCGCTCCGCCGTACCACGCGGATTATCACGCGCTAGAGGTGCTGCCATCCCATTTCTCCATTTAATCTACCGACCGTTCGGTAGATAACCACTTAGGACCGGCGCGGTAAAGTGCAATGAGCGATCTGACATATGATTAAATCCCGAGGCTCTTCTCTGCCTGATTTTGACGCTGCAAGGCCGATGCTGGCATCATGCCGGAGAGCGAGCGTGGGCAGTAGTGAGACGAAGTGAGATGCTAAAGCGGGCCGAGAACTACGAGGAACTTTACCGCTCGTTCCGCTGGAACGTGCCGCGCAAATACAACATGGCGCACGATGTCTGCGACCGGCACGCGGCAGCGGACCCCGACAAGCTGGCGCTTATCACCATTGGCGGTAAGGACGGCGAACGGCGATACAGCTTCAGCGAAATCCAACGCCTATCCAACAAGTTTGCCAATCTACTTGCGGCGCAAGGGATCATGCGCGGCGACCGTGTTGCGATTTTGTTGCCGCAATGTCCGGAAACCGCTATCGCCCATGTCGCCGCCTACAAGCTGGGGGCGATCGCCTTGCCACTGTTCGTCCTGTTCGGCGAGGACGCGCTCGAATACCGGCTCGCCAACGCAGGCGCCAAGGTGCTGCTCACCGATACGATCAATCTGCCGAAGATCCTGGCCATCCGCGAACGCTTGCCGGCATTGAAACGGATCATCGTCATAGACGGCGGTGGCGGCGATCTCGATTTGTGGCCACAAATGGGAAAATCATCCGAGGCGTTCGAGACCGTTGATACCAACGCCGAAGACCCGGCGCTGCTTGTCTATACGTCGGGCACAACTGGGCCGCCCAAGGGGGCGCTGCACGCCCATCGCACAATGTTCGGTCACATGCCTGGCTTCGATTTCTATCATGAGTTTCCGCCGCAAAAAGGCGATCTCGGCTGGACCCCGGCCGATTGGGCCTGGATCGGTGGTTTGATGGACCTTCTGATGCCCTGCTGGTTTCATGGCATCCCGGTGCTCGCTCACCGTGCCGGCAAATTCGACCCCGAGGAAGCCTACGCCCTGATGACCAAGTACCAGGTGCGCAACACCTTCATCCCGCCGACGGCGCTGAAGATGATGCGCCAGGTGGGCGACGCAAAAAAGCGCTACTCCCCCAAGCTGCGTTCCCTTTTCACCGGCGGGGAAACCCTCGGCGAGGAAGTGCTCGCCTGGGGCCGGGAGACCTTCGACATTACCTTCAATGAAGGCTACGGCCAGACTGAATTCAATATCTGCGTCGGTAATTGCTCTGCGATCATGCCGGTCAAACCCGGATCGATGGGCCGGGCGGTTCCCGGTCATTCGATCGAAATTGTCGACGACGAGGGCAACCTCCTGCCTGTGGGCAAGACCGGCAATATCGCCTTCAAGACCCCCGACCCGGTCGCCATGATCGAGTATTGGTGCAATCCCGAAGCAACGCGGGAGAAGTACCGCGGCCCCTGGATGCTCTCCGGCGATGAAGGCATGAAGGACGAGGACGGCTATTTCTGGTTCCAGGGCCGCGCCGACGACGTGATCACCAGCGCCGGCTACCGGATCGGTCCCGGCGAGATCGAGGATTGTCTGATGAAGCATCCCGCCGTGGGTCTGGCGGCCGCAATCGGCGTGCCCGATCCGGTACGCACCGAGCTTATTAAGGCGGTGATCGTACTGAACCCAGGCTTCGATCCCGGCAGTGGGCTGGAAACCGAAATTCGCGAATTCGTCAAAGTCCGCTTGGCTGCCCACGAATATCCGCGCTTGATCGAATTCGTCGATTCCATGCCGCTTACCGCAACCGGCAAGATACGCCGCAAGGATCTCCGTGAGCGCGAAATTGCGCGTGGCGATGATTCTACGGGCGACGAGTGAAAACGAACCGCCGCCAACCCCGGCGCGGCCGGAAAGGAAATGTGCGCCTCGTTATTCGCATATTGGTGAGAACGGTCCTCGCTTTCGTATTGTTGTCCATCGTTTGGGTGCTGCTTTACCGCTTCGTTGAACCGCCGGGCACGCCGCTGATGCTCCTGCGCAAGTTCGATGACCGCTATACCGGTGCGGTTCGCAAGCGTTGGGTGCCATTAAAACATATTTCGCCGAATGCCATCCGCGCCGTGATCGCGGCCGAGGATTCCCGGTTCTGCGAGCATCACGGGTTCGATTTCGTAGAGATCAAAAACGCCGTACGCAAGAACCGCCGCGGTGGAGAGCTGCGGGGCGCCAGCACGATCACCCAGCAGACCGCCAAGAACCTATTCCTGTGGCCTGGCCGCAACTATGTTCGCAAGGGACTCGAAGCTTGGTTCGCTGTCCTGCTTGAACTTTTTTGGCCAAAAGATCGGATCGTCGAGGTCTACCTCAATGTCGTTGAGTTTGGCGACGGCATCTACGGCATAGAGGCCGCGGCGCGACATTACTACGGCCGGTCAGCGCGTCGGCTCACAACAAGACAAGCCGCCCTTCTTGCCGCCGTGCTCCCCAATGCGTGGGTATATTCGCCGGTGGATCCCAGCCGCCTCACCCGCGCCCGCGCGGCGATGATCGAATCCCGTATGCGCGCGGTCGCGATCGGGCGCCGCTCGGTGTGTCCGTAGATAATCGGCAATAATCAATCTCCGACAGCGCGGCTTTTAATAAAGTCAGGCTCGGGCTATATGGCAGGCCAACTCTAAGGAGACCTTCTTCATGCCAAAGACCGTCGACTACTTCTTCGTCAACACATCACCCTATAGTTATCTCGGCAGTCGCGTATTCGACGCGTTGGTCGAGAAGCACAAGCTGTCGGTCAATATCATGCCGTT
Organism: Alphaproteobacteria bacterium; assembly: GCA_027295145.1. Classification (GTDB taxonomy): domain Bacteria; phylum Pseudomonadota; class Alphaproteobacteria; order JAPULJ01; family JAPULJ01; genus JAPULJ01. The sequence goes on from JAPULJ010000625.1 coordinate 4,806, forward strand.
CAACCTGATCGCCCTCTTTCCCAAGACCGGCGGCTTGCCGCTGGCCAAGCGGGCACCGGAGCGCCGGGCCTATCGGCTGGTTGAGTTGGAGCGCTGGTCCAAGTTTCGGGGCTTGAAACTGAACCTCGCGCCCGCACATTTTCCTGTCAGTTCCGGATTGGCCGATCGCCTGGTGATCGCCGCCGACCTCGCGGGCGCGGATGCAAGGGCGCTGGCGCACGCCCTGCTTGCCGCGACCTGGGCCGAAGAGCGGAATATTTCGGACGAAGCCACGCTCACCGATATCGCCGGCAGCCTGGGGATGGACGGTGGCGCGTTGCTCGAAACGGCAAAGTCGTCGGAAATCGAAGCGCGCTATGAGGGCAACACCAACGAAGCGCTTGAACGCGGGGTCTTCGGCGCGCCGTGTTTCTTCTATGAGGGCGAGATGTTCTGGGGACAGGATCGTCTTGATTTTCTGGAACGAGCAATCGGTTGAGCCCCGCACGAGAATGAATGTTGCGCCGTTGGCCGGACGGTACAAACATTCACAATGATCGCGCGACACCAAGCGCAAGGCTGTTGCGAATCTCCATAAGCCGTTGATTGGAAATTGTAATCAGCAGATCGATTGCCGATACTGGAGGCTAAATCACGTGCTTACTGCGCTCGCCCGGCTCTCTTGGAGTGATACAAATGTCGGTATTCGACCATCCCGACTTCGATGACCACCAACAGGTTGTGTTCTGCCACGACAAATCGGTAGGGCTTCGCGCCATTATCGCCGTTCACAACACCAATCTCGGGCCGGCGCTCGGCGGCTGCCGCATGTGGGCTTACGAGAACGATGCCGACGCAATCACCGACGTGCTGCGGCTTTCCAAAGGGATGACCTATAAGGCGGCGATGGCCGGGCTTTCTCTCGGCGGCGGCAAAGCGGTCATCATCGGCGATCCCAAGAAGGACAAGACGAAGGACCTCATGCATTCCTTCGGCCGCTTCATCGACCAGCTAAACGGGCGTTACATCACGGCTGAGGATGTCGGCACCACAGTCGCCGACATGGATGCGATCCGTTCCGTTACGCTTCACGTTTCGGGAGTAACCGGCGGCGCCGGCAACCCCTCGCCCTCCACTGCGCACGGAGTTTTCGTCGGCATCGAAGCCGCCGTTCGCCACAAACTCTGCAAGGATTCGGTCAAGTCGCTGAAGATCGCCGTCCAGGGGCTCGGCAATGTGGGCTATGGGCTGTGTCGCTATCTCCACGAAGCCGGCGCAAAAATGATCGTCGCAGACATCAACAAGGAAGCCGTCGCGCGGGCGGTCGAGGAATTCGGCGCCGTCGAAGTGGGCACGGACGATATCCAAGGTGTCGATGCCGACGTCTTCGCCCCGTGCGCTCTCGGCGCCGCAATCAACGACGAGACCATTCCACAGCTTCGTGTTTCGATTGTCGCAGGTGCTGCCAATAACCAACTCGCCGAGGAACGCCACGGCGCGGTTCTGGCAGAGCGCGGGATTCTTTACGCGCCGGACTACGTCAACAACGCCGGTGGGCTGATCGATGTCGCCCGCTTCAAGATCGACATGGATATCGAGGAGGCGCGACGAAAACTGCAGCGCATCGACGACACCCTGACCGAAATATTTCAGCGCGCCGACAAAGAAAACAAACCGACCAACGAAATCGCCGACCGGATCGCCGAGGAACGTTTCCGAAGAACATGATTTGGCCGGGCGATCAGGGGGCCAAAAGCCTGTCCAGATTCGAAGCGCGATCCTTAGAGCATGATGTTAGCTGCTCGCCGGCCCGCCACCTGGCAAGGCACTCGCCTAAAACTGGCCGGCCACAATTGCTACAGGATCGAATGTAATTGCGAATAATTCTTACTTGCATATAGGGCAATTTTATCCATATATCGCCCACCAAACAAAAGTTGGGCAACCAACGCCCTTAATACTGCAGGACCATTCAATGTCTAAAAGATTCGCCGCTATTTTGCCGGTTCTCCCGGTTGCCGCAGCTGCTATCGGCGCCGGGCCCACTTTTGCCGCCGGTGAGGTTAATGTTTATTCCTACCGCCAGGAAGTGCTGGTCCGCCCGCTTCTCGACCGCTTCACCAAGAAGACCGGTATCAAGGTCAACATTATCTTCGCCAAGAAGGGCATGATCGCCCGTCTCAAGGCGGAAGGTGCGAACAGCCCGGCGGATGCGATCCTCACCGTCGATGCCGGCCGCCTTATCCGGGCCAAGCAGGCGGGGGTTCTCCAACCGATTCAATCATCGGTTCTGGGTAATTCGATCCCGCCGCAATACCGCGACCCCGAAGGGTATTGGTTCGGCCTCACCGTGCGCGCCCGGCCGATTATTTACAGCCGGACTCGTGTGAAGCCATCATCGCTCTCGACATATGCGGCCCTTACCGACGCCAAGTGGAAGGGCCGGATATGCATCCGCTCTTCGGGCAACATCTACAACCAGTCGATGCTGGCAGCGATGATCGCCCGCATCGGGGCCGCCAAGACCGAGTCCTGGGCCCGCGGACTGGTGGCGAACTTCGCCCGCCGGCCAAAGGGTGGCGACCGCGATCAGATCAGGGCTGTCGCCGCCGGGCTGTGCGACATCGCGGTCGTCAATACCTACTACCTCGCAGGCATGATCGATTCGAAACGAGCCTCAGACCGTACGGCGGCGTCAAAGGTCGAAATTTTCTGGCCCAACCAGAAAGGTTACGGGACTCATGTCAATATTAGTGGGGCCGGTGTGACCAAATCGGCGCGGAACCGGTCCAACGCTGTCAAGCTGTTGGAGTTCCTGGTTAGCGACGAAGCCCAGCTTATCTACGCCAGCAAGGTCTACGAGTATCCGGTGAAATCTGGCATCACCGTTTCCAAGGTGCTCGCCGCCTGGGGACGCTTCAGGGCCGACAAACTGCGCCTCTCGGTGCTCGCCAAACACAACGCCGAGGCCGTCCGTGTTGCCGACCGCGCTGGATGGCGGTGATCAGAGTCAAGCCCGGGTACGCTTGCAGGCCGCAAGGGGATGGGCATCCAAGAAGCCGCGTAGAGTTAATGAGCGGCGGTGAGGGTCAAGCCGCACCCCCCTCACCCCCTTGGCGCGGGGACTTCGGTCCTCGCGTCTTTTCATTTATTTGGTGTGATCTGTCTTATACCAACGGCCAATAAGAATGACCGTTGTATGTTCCCTCAAACGCCGGGCGGGTTCGTCCGCGCCCTTGGCTGCCTCGCACTAGCTCGGGCGCGCGGTTGCGCTCGTCAGGGGCTGAAGAGTCAAGCTCTTCGGCCGCTGGTATTATTCATCTTCCAATGTCATAAGCGCGGCGTTGCCGCCGGCCGCAGTCGTATCTACCGACAGCGAGCGTTCGGTCGAAAAACGGTGCAGGTAGCGTGGCCCGCCTGCCTTGGGACCGGTACCGGACAGCCCCTCGCCACCGAACGGCTGTACCCCGACTACGGCCCCGATCATATTCCGATTGACATAGGTGTTGCCGACTTTGGCCCGCTCGCAGACGTCGCGAGCTGTCTCGTCGATGCGGGTATGGACGCCGAGCGTAAGACCATACCCGGTCGCATTGACCGCATCGATAACGCTGCCGAGCCGATCGGCCTTATAGGGGATTACGTGCAGGATCGGGCCGAAGACCTCCCCTTCGAGGATATCGAGCCGGTCGATCTCGAAGACGCGGGGGCCGAAGAAAATCCCGTTCTTGAGTCCGGCGGGAATCGACAACGCGTGCACGAGCTGGCCAACGCTATCCATGCGCTCGGCATGAGCCACGAGCATCGCCTGCGCTTGCTTATCGATCACTGGGCCAATATCGGTCGAAAGTAGGCTGGGATCGCCGATCACCAGCTCATCCATCGCGCCGGCAAGTGTGGCGAGGGTATGCGCCGCGACATCCTCCTGAATGAACAGAACCCGCAAGGCCGAACACCGTTGTCCTGCACTGTTGAAAGCCGAGGCAAGCACGTCGGCAACCACTTGCTCGGTGAGGGCTGACGAATCGACGATCAGCACATTTTGCCCGCCCGTCTCGGCGATCAACGGTACGATAGGCCCGCTTCTCGCCGCCAGCGTCCGGTTTATCGCCCGTGCCGTCTCGCTCGAACCGGTGAAGGCGACACCGTCGATCCGCTCGTCACCGACCAGAGCAGCCCCCACGCTCGGACCCTCTCCGGGAAGAAGCTGTAGCACCTGTTCGGGAATACCCGCCTGATGCATCAAACGAACCGCATGGGCCGCCATCAACGGCGTTTGCTCGGCCGGTTTGGCAAGAACAGCATTACCGGCGGCCAGCGACGCAGCGATTTGCCCGGCAAAAATTGCCAGCGGAAAATTCCACGGGCTGATGCAGACAAAAACACCACGCCCATGCAGTGCCAATTCGTTTCTCTCCCCCGTTGGTCCCGGCAGAATACTCGGCTCGGCGAATTCGGCCCGGGCCCGCGCCGCGTAGTAGCGGCAGAAATCGACGGCCTCGCGAACCTCCGACAACGCATCGGGCACCGTTTTGCCGGCTTCGCGAACGGCCAGCGCCATCAGCTCCGGCAAATGCTCCTCGAAGAGATCGCCGGTACGATCGAGACAAGCCGCGCGCTCTTCCGCCAGCGTATTTTCCCAGTCCGGGGCAACCTTGTGCGCTGTCGCGAGCGCTGCCCCAACCTCATCGCCCGTTGCCTCGAATACCGAGCCGACCTGGCGCATTTGGTCTGCCGGATCGAGCACGGGCTTTCCTGGTCCCGACGATGAGCCGCCAGCCGGGGCTGCCGTCCATCGATTATTCGCCGCGCGCGACATCGCCTCGGCGAGTGGCCTCAAGTCTTCAGGATCGCCAAGTTCGAGGCCGCGCGAGTTTCGTCGTTCGGGCTGGAACATATCGGCCGGCAAGGCTATTCCCGGATGAGGTATCGATTGCAGCTTCGAGACCAACTCCACCGGGTCGGCGATTATGCGGGCGATCGGCAGGTCCGCATCGACGATGCGGTTGACGAAGGAGGTATTGGCGCCGTTCTCGAGCAATCGGCGCACAAGGTAGGGCAACAGATCCTCATGGCTGCCGACCGGCGCATAGATCCGACATTTGCGCTGCTGTGGGTCTGGGCCGACGATCTCCGCATAGAGCGCCTCCCCCATCCCGTGCAGGCGCTGGAATTCGAAACTTGTCTGCTTGCCGGCGAGCGCCTCGACGCTGGCGGCGGTCAGGGCGTTATGGGTGGCGAGTTGGGGATAAAACGCCTTTGGGTTGGCAAAGAGCCGCTTCACGCATGCGATATAGCCAATGTCGGTCGAAGGCTTGCGCGTGAACACCGGATAGGACTGCAACCCGCGCTCCTGACCGCGCTTGATTTCAGTGTCCCAGTAAGCGCCCTTGACGAGACGAACCATCAGCCGGCGGCGGTTGCGCCGAGCGAGCGCGGCGAGCCAATCGATGACCGCCGGCGCGCTCTTCATATACGCCTGCACGGCGATCCCCAGCCCGTCCCACCCGCCGAGGCCAGTGTTGCCGAATAGGCGCTCGAAGACATCGAGCGAGAGATCGAGCCGGTCGGCTTCCTCGGCATCGATGGTCAAACCGATGCCCTCGTCCATTGCCAACATCGCTAGTTCGGTGATGCGCGGGACGAGTTCGTCCAGGACCCGCTGCCTTTGCGCATATTCATAGCGCGGGTGTAGGGCAGAGAGTTTGATGGATATCCCGGGCCCGTCGATCGGTCCGCGGTCACCCGCCGCCGCACCGATCGCCGCGATGGCGCCCGCATAGGCGCTGAAATAGCGCTCCGCGTCGGCCGCCGTTCGCGCTGCCTCGCCAAGCATGTCGAATGAGTGCCGATAGCCAGCCGCCTCGTCCGGCCGAGCTCTGCCGAGCGCCTCTTCGATGGTCCGGCCCATGACGAACTGGCGGCCAAGTATTCGCATCGCCTGGACCATCGCCTGGCGGATGACGGGCTCACCGCCGCGCGCGATGAGCCTGGTGAACGCTGCACCCAGGCCGGCTTCGCCCGAATTCTCGGCGCGCAAAAGGCGGCCGGTCAGCATCAATGCCCACGTCGATGCATTGACGAATAGTGAGTCGCTTTTGCCGAGATGCTTTTTCCAGTTTGCGCCACCGATCTTGTCGCGGATCAGACGGTCGGCGGTATTGGCGTCGGGAATCCGCAAGAGCGCTTCGGCCAGGCACATCAGGATCACGCCCTCCTCGCTGGAGAGTTCGTACTCCTGCAAAAAAGCGTCGATACCGCCATGCTCCAGGCGCGCCGTGCGTGCCGCCTTGACCAGCCGCCGCGCGCGCGCGCCGACCTGCCTGCGCAACTCCGGCGCCATTCGTGCCTTCTTCACAAGCGCCCGCACAACATCGCTCTCATCGGCACGATGGAGCCTGGAAATCTCCCGCCTGAGTTCGCCGGGCTCACTAGCTGGTAAATCGAAAATCACTAGTCGGCCCTCAGATCAGACCGAGCGCGCGCAACTCCGCTCCCATCTCCGGGGGCGGCAGGTCTTCGCCCTCGATCACCGGGCCGATGTCGGGCGGCGCATCCTCGGGCGACAGATAGCGCCAGCCCTGATGCGGGCGCCTTGGTTGAGGGCGGGTTCGCACCAGTTTGGGATCAAGGATCAGATGGCAGCAGCGCTTGCCGTCGGGATCCTTCGTGCGTTCAATTCCGATGATCCGTTGGCGAACCTGTACATAACGCTGGATCACCCAATAAATCGAACCGCCATCGAGCACTTCGTCGACCCGGCGCGGGCCATGCCGAGTGCGATGAAATAGATATCCGCTCTCAGCCAGCCGGCGGGCTTGCCACCGTGCCATTGTCTCGATCGATGCGCTGCCGACGGACAGTTTCAGAAGGTGAATGGTCATCGTTCACGGGAGGTGGGAGCAATCCATTCCCGTTTATCACGGAGACGCTCCGCCATCCAGGGCGCGGTCTGTGGATAATCTCCAAACTTTGTGTGTCGAACAAAACCGCGTCCCAACCGCGATCAGGACTTTTGCGATGATTCCCTTTCGAGCCGCTGCCGGTGGGCGATCATTTCCATCACCTGCCGGCTGGCCGACTTTCGCTCCTCGATAGATGGGGCATCGACGATCTCTGGCGCCGTGCCACGGCGCTCGTCGCCCAGGAACTCGGAAAAGTGGCGCCTACGATCTGGGCCGAAATAGTCGCCCATGCGGATAAAGGCCCGGGGGTTCTCGAGGATATTGACGATGCGCTTGAACAATGCATCACTGGATACTGGTTTAGCCAGCAACTCGCTAACACCTGCGTCCCTTGCGGCCTCGATATTGTGTCTTTCGGTCAACGCCGTGACCATGATGACCTGAATAGTCGGGTTGGGGCTGCTTGCCTCATTACGCAGACGCCGGACCAGTTCGAGACCGCTGAGTGAGTCCAATTCCCAGTCGACAACAAGGATGTCGATACTTTTGCGCTCTAGATCGTCCAGCGCCTTTTTGCCGTCCGCGCACACATCTATCTTCTCGATCCCGCCGGCCCGCAACAAGGCCGCGATCAGAGGCCGCGCTTGCTGATCGGCGCTGGCGACCAAGACGTTGAGCCTGGAGAAATCGTGGACCATTGTGTTTACGCTGCGTATTCTGCTGATGTTGTAATTTTGCGTTGCTAGTTTCGCGCGGCAATCTAAAGGGTTGGTTAAGGATAAATGCCGGCTTGATCTGTTCAGCCGCCCTTGCTTGCAAGGGCGAGCGCAACCTTGGAGACCGGCTGGCGGCCTAACGCATCGGTAATGAACCGGCCCGCGGCAACCAATTTGTCGAAGTCGATCCCTGTCTCGACGCCGAGCCCTTCGAGCATGTAGAGCACATCCTCGCTGGCGACATTGCCCGCGGCGCCTGGCGCGTATGGACATCCGCCAAGGCCGGCAACCGAACTATCGATCGTTGCTACGCCCAGTTCCAGCCCGGCATAGATGTTGGCCAACGCCTGACCGTAAGTGTCGTGGAAATGGAGCCCCAGTTTCTCCAACGGCACTTTCTCCGCCACCGCCGAGATCATAGCCTTGGCCTGGCCCGGCGTGCCGACGCCGATCGTATCGCCCAACGAAATCTCGTGGCAGCCCATGCGGTACATTTTGTCCGCCATATCGGCAACGACATCGGCGTCGACGTCTCCCTCATAGGGACAGCCGAGCACACAGGACACATACCCACGTACGCGAATTCCGTGCTCGTTCGCCCCTGCGCACACAACCCGTGTGCGTTCGAGACTTTCGATGATCGAGCAGTTCGTGTTGCGCTGGGAAAAAGTTTCCGAGGCGGCGGTTCCGATCGCGATCTCGCTCACCTCTGCAGCAACGGCGCGCTCTAATCCCTTTTTGTTGAAGGCGATCACGGAATAAGAGACGCCCGGCGCTTTCGTAATTCCGGCCACCACTGCGTCGGTATCGGCCATCTGCGGTATCGCCTTGGGCGAGACGAAAGAGCCAGCCTCGATAACCGGCAATCCGCATCCAGACAGTCGGTCGATAAATTCGATCTTGGTTTGCGTCGGCAGCGTCCCGGGTTCATTCTGCAGACCGTCGCGCGCGCCCACCTCGATCATTTTGACGTGGCTGGGAATACCCATCTTATACTTCCTCATCGGTTGCGAAGGAGATCAGCTCGCTCCCTTCTTCGACCTGCTCGCCAAGCTTGAAGTAGATATCGGTGACTGTCCCGTCGGCCGGAGCGGCGATCGTGTGCTCCATCTTCATCGCTTCGAGCACCAGCAATGTCTCGCCGCGGGTGACGACGGCGCCAGGTTTCACGTTGACAGCGATGATCTTGCCGGGCATCGGCGCTGTCAGATTTCCGCCGACGATATCGTGTTCGGCAACGGCGGCGAGAATATCGACAATACCAAGAGTGTACGATCCTCCTTCGGCAAAAACCGTAAGCTCCTGACCAATCCGCACCACGCTCGCCCGGTATTTTGCACCGGCAATCTCGGCGGTCAATCCGCCTTTGGCATCGAGCACCCCACTGGCTTCGACGCTGCCCCCCGGCAAATCGAGGAGATAGAAGCCCGACCGGTAGTGCACCGTTGTCGCGACCTCATTGTCACCATCGACAAATTTCAGTTCGGTAAAGGCGTCGTCGTTGAGGCGCCAACCATCGCTGCGGTACCACGGTGAGTAGGGGTCGGCCGACCCGCCCGCCCGCTTGGCCGCCGATCGTGCCTGGGCCAGTATGATAGCCAGCGCGCCAAGCGCCAACACGGTATCCGATGCCGGTTCGGGTGGCGGCAGAAGCTGGTCGCGGTGACGCCCGATGAACCCCGTATCAGCCTTGCCCTCGACAAATTCCGGATGCTTGGCAACGGCACGAAGCAAGTTGAGGTTGGTCCGCAGTCCGGCAATCTGTGTCGCTGCCAACGCACTGCCAAACCGGCGGATCGCCGACCGGCGGTCGTAATCCCAGACAATCAGCTTGGCAATCATCGGATCGTAGTGGATCGTAATCTCATCGCCTGCAACGACCCCTGTATCAACCCGGACATGCCGATCCTCGGGCGGAAACACCAGATGATCGAGCCGCCCGGTGGCCGGCAGGAAATCGTTGCCCGGATCTTCGGCATAGAGACGCGCCTCAATGGCGTGTCCCGTCGCTGTGATCTGGTCCTGCGCCAGCGGCAACGGCTCGCCCGTCGCCACCCTGATCTGCCATTCGACCAGATCGAGGCCGAGGATCATTTCGGTGACCGGATGCTCTACCTGGAGCCGCGTATTCATTTCCATAAAATAAAAAGCACCGTCCGGCTCGACGATAAACTCGACGGTGCCCGCACCCACGTAGCCGATGACCTTGGCCGCCGCAACCGCGGCCGCCCCCATTTCGGCCCGGCGCTCGGCGGTCATATGAGGGGCCGGAGTCTCCTCGATGATTTTCTGGTGGCGCCGCTGGATCGAACAGTCGCGCTCGAACAGGTGGATTGCATTGCCATCCTGGTCGGCGAAGATTTGAATCTCGATATGGCGCGAGCGGCCAATAAATTTTTCGATCAGCATCATATCGTCGCCGAAAGCGGACTTCGCTTCGCGCTTGGCCGACCCGAGGGCGTCCTTGAAATCCATTTTGCCGCGAACAACGCGCATGCCCTTGCCGCCGCCGCCTGCCGATGCCTTAAGCATGATCGGATATCCGACTTCGTCCGCCGCCTTGCTCAAGGCCTCAAAGGTTTGCGCCCGCCCGTGGTATCCGCCGATCAGGGGAATGCCGGCCTTGCTCATGATCTTCTTGGCGGCGCTCTTGGACCCCATCGCGCGGATAGCGTCAACGCTAGGGCCGATGAAGGTGATGCCCGCCTCAACGCATGCTTCGGCGAAGGATGCGTTCTCGGCGAGGAACCCGTATCCGGGATGAATTGCGTCGGCGTCCTCGGATATTGCCGCCTGCACAATTGCATCGATATTGAGATAGCTGTCAGCGGCCGGTGATGAACCAATCGCCCGGGCAGCGTCGGCCAGTTTGACGTGTTGCGCGTCTCGGTCGGCGTCTGAATAGACGGCAATGGTGCGCAATCCCATGTCCCTCGCAGTGCGAGAAATCCGGCAGGCTATCTCGCCGCGATTTGCGATAAGGATCGTATCGAACATGCTGGAGATCTTTTTTCTCTTACCCGTTCCGGCCATCGTCATCACATCCGAAATACGCCGAACTTCGTCTCTTCGATCGGCGCATTGAGCGCGGCCGACAGTCCAAGGCCAAGTACTGTGCGGGTTTCAGCAGGCTCGATTATGCCATCGTCCCAGATCCGCGCGGTTGAGTAATAGGGGTGGCCTTGATGCTCGTACTGCTCGAGGAGTGGTTTACGAAAAGCCTCCTCCTCGGCCTTCGACCATTTGCCTCCGTCGGCCTCGATGTTGTCGCGCTTGAGAGTCGAGAGCACGCTCGCCGCCTGCTCGCCCCCCATGATCGAAATCCGCGCGTTCGGCCACATCCACAGAAACCTGGGCGAATAGCCGCGGCCACACATGCTGTAATTGCCCGCCCCAAAGCTGCCGCCAATTATGACGGTGAATTTGGGAACCGCCGCGCAGGCCACGGCGTGTACCATCTTTGCGCCGTCCTTGGCGATGCCGCCGGCTTCGTACTTCTGCCCGACCATGAACCCTGAAATGTTCTGCAGGAAGATCAGCGGGATGCCGCGTTGACCGCACAATTCGATGAAATGCGCCGCCTTGAGCGCCGATTCTGAATACAGGATGCCGTTATTGGCTATGATGCCGACGGGATAGCCGTAAATATGCGCAAACCCACAGATCAACGTTGCTCCGTAGAGTGCCTTAAATTCGTCAAGCTCGCTGCCGTCGACGATGCGGGCAATAACCTCGCGAACGTCGTACGGCTTCTTCACATTCTGCGGCACGATACCGTGAATTTCGGCCGGATCGTAGAGCGGCTCGCACGGTTCGCGAAGTTCCAACGGCATCGGTTTCTTACTGTTCAGATTGCCGACGATCCTGCGGCATAGCCCCAACGCATGGGCGTCGTTTTCAGCAAGGTGGTCGGTGACCCCCGATGTCCGCGAATGCAGATCACCGCCTCCCAGCTCCTCCGCTCCGACAACCTCGCCTGTCGCCGCCTTGACCAATGGCGGCCCGGCAAGAAAGATCGTGCCTTGATTTCTTACGATAATGCTCTCATCGCACATCGCCGGCACATAGGCTCCGCCGGCGGTACACGAGCCCATGACAACGGCAATCTGGGGGATGCCCATCGCCGAAGCGGTTGCCTGATTGTAGAACTGGCGGCCGAAATGCTGGCTGTCGGGAAATATTTCGTCCTGCTGGGGCAGATTGCCGCCGCCTGAATCGACGAGATAGATGCAAGGCAGCCGGTTCTCCATCGCGATGTTCTGGCCGCGAAGATGTTTCTTCACGGTGATCGGGTAGTAGCTCCCACCCTTTACCGTAGCGTCGTTGCAGATGACCATGCATTCGCGCCCGGCAATGCGGCCGATGCCGGTGATAACCCCGCCAGATGGAACCTGATTTCCGTACATGTCCCAGGCGGCGAGCTGGCTGAGTTCGAGGAACGGTGAGCCCGGGTCGAGCAAGGTTCGCACTCGCGCGCGCGGCAATAGCTTCCCGCGAGCGACATGTTTGGCCCGTGCCCGCTCGCCACCGCCTTTTTTGACCACGGCCACCTTGGCCCGAAGGTCGGCAAGCGATCGTGTCATATGATCGAAGTTCGCGCGGTATTCCTCTGACCGCGTAGCGACGGCGCTGCAAATAACGGACATGCCTAAACCTCAAGATTATACCGATGCGCGTCTTTTCTAGACGAAGCGGCACCGATCGTCACGAGTGCGATCAAACTAGAGCATGGGTGAAATTGCGTTCGCGCCGGGATCCTCATGGACCATGGCAACATAAATGGTTTCGCCGGAAACCCGGCGCCAGTGAATTCGCAGAACTAAACGATGAGTAGGTTCGTGATGGTGTCGTGAGCGTCGTCAGGCAACCGAACGGAATTCAGTCAGACCATCAGGCACGAAGTCCGGCCCCGCGGCATCGGCCGCGCCCTTGTCGCGACGGCCTTGTGCCCAGCCCTTCTTGACCGACTCGCTTGTGGTGAGCTTATCGAGAGTATTCATTGTTTCTTCGACCTGAGAATTGTTCATGATGCCGCCCGAAAGCAGAGCCCCGCGCATGTACTTTAGGAACGGCGGCTGCTGACTGCCATTGACGCCAAGTTCGAAGTCGACCACGCCGGCCACATATCCAACAAAATACAGCCGATGCTCGTGCGTGGTACCAAAGTCCGATCCAGCGGCGGCAATGGCCCGCTCTAGGAATTGGCTGAGATTGTCCGCACGATTGTCGGTAACCTCCTCCGATCCGAAGGCGCCTGGTTCGGGTTCTCGGGTTTCGGTTGCGACACGCATCTCCTCAAGGGCCTTGTTGCGCCGCCGCTCGGACTTGCTACGCGCGAGAGGACCGGTCCAGTACTGAACCCGTTCGAGAATTACCTCGAGCTGTGATGTTTTCAGTATGTAGTCGTCGCCACC
>JAPULJ010000626.1 GCA_027295145.1 Alphaproteobacteria bacterium
CGTACTGCTTGGCGAGGTATTCACAAATTCCCTCGGCGACTGAAAGGACCGCATCGCACTTGCCGATGCAGAATCGTTCGACCGGCGCCCAGATGACGTTGTCTCGCGCGCGAGACTTATTGCCGATGTTGCGCTTCAAGAAAAGCTCATGTGAATCGTAAACGAGCCCGACCCCGGTAAGCCGCTTCACCAACGTTCCGCCCAAAAGGGTGTTCAAGTCGTGCGATTGCACAACGTCCGGCTGCAAATCGATCGCGTGGCGGGCAAACTGAAGATTCGTAGCCAGTAGGCGCAGTGAAGGTGGAACAACGCGCTTGCTTCGTCGCGTTATCGCCCGGAAAACCCGTGTAACGCGGGCAATGAGGCGCTTCGAACGGTTCAACACCGGGGCGATGACTCGTCGCGCCAGCCGTTTCAGTCCGCGGTGCATTTGCCAGCGTAACGCAAATACAAAGTCCACGAGATTGCGGGCCCATCTGTATTTCTTTAGGGACGCACGGTAAACGCTACGAAGAATCCCCCACCATGACGATCCACCCGCACGAACCAACTGGCTTGGTCGCCCCGCAAACGGAAACCACGCTCGGGGAGCCGATGCGTTCGAATGCGCGTCGTGATCCTGCCGAAGCTCACGCGCTTCCGCCCCCACCGGTGAGCCGACCGCGCGGCGCAGGATCGGCCGACACCACCACGACAGAACCACGGCCGCGAGCCGCCACAGGTCGCCACGGCGCATGCTGATGCGGCGAACGTGGATGCCGTCCACTTCCTCACTCACAGGTAGGTCGCGGTCGTACAGTGCAAGAACATGCACCTCACAGCCCCATTCGATCAGGCTGCGCGCTTCCTTGTACACCCGCGTATCGTGTAGAAACGGGTTCGCGACCAACATCACGACACGGGGCTGCGGGCGGCGAGTTTTCTGCTCAGGACCTTCCAAGGCGCCGCCTCCAGATGAACCGTCGTGGCGCGAGAACGATAGACTCACTAGCAGCCCCGGCTGACGAATCTGGGCCTGGAGGGATTCGAACCCTCATGCCCCCTTCGGGGCAGCGGATTTTAAGTCCGCCGCGTATACCAGTTCCGCCACAGGCCCGAACAAGGGCCATTGTAGTCCGTGACCACCAAGTCGCGCAGACCCGAGGGGATTGAGGCACAGATGAACACAGATGAACCGGGATCGGCAAAAGAGAGGCCGGTACGGTGTGAACCGATGGTGAGGTGTTTCGCCGCCGGGCGTGTCCAGAGGGGCGCCGAGTAGGATGTGTCGTTTCCCTGCCAGCCGCGGCGGATCGGCCCGGTTCGCGCGCCGACGGCATCGGTCACCCGTCGCGCTGCCCCCAGAAAACCGCAACCGGCCGTCCGGGGTCGGGAGCGCGGGACGGCCAACGCCGAGACGATCAACGTTCCGGGCGACTTCCCCACAATCCACCAAGCCATCGACGCGCGGGTGGAGCGCGCACAAATCGGCGGAAGCGCGGTCACGCCTGCGCGCGCCGACCCTCGGAAACCCCAAAAATCCAAGTCTGCCGATCGTTGATTGGCGCATGCAAATGAGAGGTGGTCGTCCCGGCGCGCGCAGGATTGGTCGCGCGGTCAACGTGGCGCGCGCCAATCTGACCGCGCTGCGCGCAAACGGTCACTAACGGCGCACAATTTGGCACTTTTGGCGCTTATTTTTGCATTTCCGCGCGAGTTTGGCGCTTATTTGTACTTATTTGGGACCACTGTGGCGCGCGCCGGACGATTTGCGCGCGCCAGAGAGGACTCACGGCAGAGTCGCAGAGAACGCAAAGCGGAGGAGGAGAGGAAGGGATGAGCGATGGGCCATGAGGTAGTACGAGGCGGGAGGCCGGCTGATGGCTCATGGCTGATGGCCTTGACCACAGAGTCGCTGAGATTGGTATCGGGCAAAGGTGGAGTAGTGGCAAATTGGGAACTTTTGTCATGGAAACGCGGTGGTCTCGTGGTACACTTTTCCTGTTAGGTCGCATAGGGGCACCTGTCTCTGGGTGCGGCTATAGAAGACCGGCATCCACTGCCACATGCTCCCTTGGTCACCGAACGACTGAGGGGCCGTGGACCGGAAACAGCGAGGAAGGTATGGCACAATGATTCGAAAGTACGTCTTGATTCTTGCGGCCTGTGGTTTCATCGCGAGGCCGGCGACGCCTGCCGTTAACTTTTTTCACCTCATGCAGATCGAGCAAGTGATCGGAGGCGTCAACGGCGACGTTGCCGCCCAGGCGATTCAGCTTCGAATGCGTGGCGACGATGAGTGTTTCATCACCGGCGCGAGGCTGTGGGTTCGCGATGCGGCCGGCGAAAACCCGGTTCTTTTGATCGAATTCCCCAACGACCTTCCCGGCTGCATCACCGGCGACCGAATACTGATCACCAGCCCCAAATTCACGAACCTACTCGACAACATCATCCAGGCGGACTTCATGTTGACGAATCTGATTCCCGAAAGTTACCTCGCCGCAGGCACGATGACGTTCGAGGACAATGCCGACACCGTGTTCTGGCGACTCTCTTGGGGCGGAAGGAACTACCGCGGCGACACGACGGGGACGACTTTCAACGACGCCGACGGAGAGTTCGGCCCTCCCTACGAGGGGCCATTGCCCGCCGACAGCTTGCAAGCGCTGCAGTTCCAGGGGTCGGCGAACGATATGAGCATGAACAACCAGGAGGACTACGCGCTCACGAAAGGCGCCTCAACGTGGACCAACAACGCCGGCAACAGCGGCACGCTCGTCGATGCAGCTCCCTGCCCCTGGGACCTCGACGACAGCGGCAGCGTCGGTGCCTCCGATCTGCTGACGTTGCTGGCAAGTTGGGGCCGGTGCAAAGGCTGCCCCGCCGACTTCGACGAAAGCGGCAACGTCGGCGCATCCGACCTCCTCGCCCTCCTCGCCAACTGGGGGCCGTGCCCGTGAGAATAAGGCATCGAGGCTGACCAAGGGAGGCGGGGAAATGTCGAACTGTCGAAATCAGGGGTTGAGAGTGAGGGGTCGGGGGCTCCAGCGGGGGATGCACACGGAGCTGGGGGGAACCTATCTGTCCCAGTCTCTTCGATCGCACTGGCGACTAAACGGAAGCCTTTGAACAATCACGAGTAGGGAGTCTTCGGGAGGGCCAACGGAGTTTTCGTCAGGGACAACGGGCAGAACTCACGTTGCGACTAACGCCATGGCCATCCGGTTAGATCGATGCTGGCCTCCTGGCCGTCTGAGAGTTGGACCACAAGTTTGCTTCGCGATGGTAGATTGTCTGCCGTCCTTTCGAGTTCAACTATCGCCTGCCACCTTGCCGGACGCTGGAGCTCTTCGTCGCGCGTGTGGACGAGCCTCCAGCCATCGATACTGAAGTTGACGCCGGGTGGGACCGCGATCTTGGGCTCTGGCGGTTCCGTGTCACTTCCGAGGTTGGTCGCTACCAGGATGATTTCCTGACTTTCGGCTCTCGTTAGGCGCAGAGTCCCATGGGAAACGTAAAAATCGTGGGCCCGTCGAGCGGCACCGGATAGGTATAGCGTCTGAACTCCATGTTTACCTAGATTAAGCCAGATGTTCTCCTGGCGCCGGCCCGGCACACCCAGATCCAACGTTGCAGAGACGAGTACTGTTTCGCCTGGTTGGACGATGGATTGAGACACCTTCGCGTGTGTACAGCCGCACGAGGATGTGACCTTCAAGATCTCAATAGTCTCACCGGAACGATTTACTAAAGGGAAGGTATGGGGAAGCTCAAGAATCCTCCCCGTCAAAACATGTTCACCGAAATCGTGCGAGAATTCGCCAGCGAGAGGGCTCTGCGGATCTGGCGGCTGGGTGGGGTTCAGCCCGATCACCATCGCCAAACCGCCCATGGTTACTACGAAGATCACGCTCCACCTCTTGGGCTTTAAGCTGCTCA
>JAPULJ010000627.1 GCA_027295145.1 Alphaproteobacteria bacterium
AAGATGAGAATGGCGTTGGCTTGCGACGCAGGGAGGGCGTAGCCCGAGCGAAGTCGCGAGCCAACGCCATGGCTCATTTTTCGAGAGCTTTCTGGTGATCGCGTTCGGCCGGGTATTTGTAGGGTTTTTCCGCCTTGGAGGACCCGTTTTTGCCCGGCCGCCACGTAACCGACAACCAGATGAGGCTCTACATGACATTTCGTAAAACCGACGGCACCGCCGTCGCGGCGGCAAAGGCGTCGATCAGCACGGCCACGGCCTATCGCATCGAGAACGACCCGAGGCTGCCCTCGCAAAAGACGGCGCCGCGGGGACGGCGCCGGCCGGATCCGCTCGCCGCGATCTTCGAATCCGAGATCGTTCCCATGCTGCGGGCAGCTCCCGGCCTGCGTCCCGTGGCGATCTTCGAGGAGATGATGCGGCGCCACCCCGAGCTCGGCGAGGGCATTCGCCGCACCCTGGAGCGCCGCATCCGGTCCTGGCGCGCCCAACATGGTGGCGAGCAGGAGGTGATCTTTCGTCAGCGCCACGAACCCGGTCGCATGGGCCTGTCGGATTTCACCGCCATGGGAGAAATTGCCATCACCATCGCCGATCGGCCACTCGATCACCGGCTCTATCATTTCCGGCTGGCCTATTCCGGCTTCGAGCACGCCCATGTCGTGCTCGGCGGCGAGAGCTTCGTAGCGCTTGCCGAAGGATTGCAGAATGCCTTGTGGTCTCTTGGCGGCGCTCCCCGGGAACATCGCAGCGACAGCCTGTCGGCGGCGTTCCGCAATCTCGACAAAACCGCCGCCGCCGACCTGACGCGCCGCTACGAGGATCTCTGCGGCCACTACGCCATGACGCCGACCCGCAACAATCGCGGTATCGCGCACGAGAACGGTTCCATTGAAGGACCGCACGGCCACCTCAAACGCGCCATCCGCGACGCGCTTTTGATGCGCGGTTCGGCCGACTTCAGCGATCTGCCCGCCTATCGCGGCTTCATCGACGAGATCGTCAGCCGCCGCAATGCCCGCAACGCCAAGCGCATCGATATCGAGCGCGCCGAACTGCAGGGACTGCCCGAGCGACGCTCGACGGACTATGAGGAGATCAGCGTGCGGATCACATCCTCGGGCGGCTTCACCTTGCGCAAGGTGTTCTACAGTGTGCCCTCGCGTCTCATCGGCCACCAACTCCGGGTGCGTCTTTATGACGACCGGCTGGAGCTCTTCATCGGCTCAACGCCGCTCATGACGCTGCCGCGTGGCCGGGCCCATCCTTCGGGCAAGCACGGCCAGGTGGTCAACTATCACCACGTCATTCATTCCCTGCGCAAAAAGCCGATGGCGCTACTGGGTCTCGTCTATCGCGACCAGCTCTTCCCGCGCCAGGCGTACCGGCGAACGTTCGAGGCCCTTCTCGAAGCCCTGCCGGAACGGCAAGCCTGCCGCACCACGGTCGAGCTGCTCGCGCTCGCCCATGACCGCGGCTGCGAGAGCGAACTTGCCGATCACCTGAGCGCCGGTCTGCAAGCCGGTCTCCTGCCCGACATGACCGAGCTCAGCGAGCGCTTTGCCCCCGATCCCGGTCGGCTGCCCGATGTCGTCGTAGAGCTGGTCCCGCTTGACAGCTATGACGCCCTGCTCGAGGCCGACATGACGGGAGATCGGCCATGACCGCAACCAACAGCATCGACCCGGCAAAACTCACGCTGTTGCTCAACGAATTGCGGCTGCCGGCGATCAAGCACATCTGGCCGCAATTCGCCGAGCAGGCCGACAAGGAGGGCTGGCCGGCGGCAAGGTTCCTGGCCGTGCTCACCGAGCATGAACTGGCCGAGCGCAGCCGGCGCCGCATCGAGCGCCACCTCGCCGAAGCCCGCCTGCTGCCCGGCAAGACCCTCGACACATTCCAGTTCGAAGCCGTGCCGATGGTCTCCAAGGCACACATCATGGCGCTCGCCGCCGGCGATGCCTGGCTCGACCAGGGCGCCAATCTGCTGCTCTTCGGTCCGCCCGGCGGCGGCAAAAGTCACCTGGCCTCGGCGCTCGGCTTGGCCCTTGTCGAAGGCGGATGGCGGGTGCTCTTCGCCCGCACGACCGATCTCGTGCAAAAGCTTCAGATCGCCCGGCGCGAACTCACCCTGCAGGCCGCACTCAACCGGCTCGACCGATTCGATCTCCTGATCCTCGACGATCTGGCCTACGTCACCAAGGACCAGGCCGAGACCAGCGTGCTGTTCGAGTTGATCGGTGCCAGATACGAGCGCCGATCCATGCTCATCACGGCAAATCAGCCCTTCGGACAATGGGACAAGATCTTTCCCGATCCCGCAATGACCCTGGCAGCCGTCGACCGCCTCGTCCATCACGCGACAATCCTTGAACTCAATGTCGAAAGCTACAGGCGCCGCCAAGCCATCGACAAAAAACCCGGACCAGGACGGCCGCCAAAATACGCAACCAAAGCAAATACCGGGCCTGATTGACGCTCAGCGACAATCAAAAAATCAACCTTGCGCGCGATTAAAAACACAGCGATCATCAAAAAATCGCGGCACCAGATTCTCATCGTGATTGTCGCGCGTTCCTCATCCAGATTGTCGCGCCACAGCC
>JAPULJ010000628.1 GCA_027295145.1 Alphaproteobacteria bacterium
TTCTCGAGCGCGGGGAATTTTGAAATTGCATCGAAACCACACCGGCGGGCAATGGCTTTATGCAGTTTGGCCGGATCGATCGGTTTAGACACATAATCATCGAATTCCATTGAGAGAAATTTTTGACGGTCGCCCTTCATCGCGTTGGCGGTCACGGCGATGATTGGAATTCGCGCCCTTTCGCCGCCGAGTTCGCGTATATGCTTAGTTGCCTCAACGCCATCCATATCCGACATGTGTGCGTCCATAAGGATAAGGTCATAAAGCCGGGCCTTCACCGCCTCGACCGCCTCAAGGCCGTTGCCCACCAGGTCAACCGAGTGGCCGACTTTGAGAAGCATTGCCTTGATCACGGTCTGGTTGACGTTGTTGTCGTCGGCCACCAGCACCCGGAGACTGCGATCGATCGAGCCAATGGCGTCGGCACCGACGCGGGCCTCGCTGAGTCCCTTTTCGAATGCCCTTTTGGATGATCTTTCGAGCAGCGCTGTGAACCAGAACGTGCTTCCTTCGCCCGGCTTGCTGTCCACACCGATCTCTCCGCCCATCAAGGTGCACAGCTGCTGGCATATCGCCAGCCCGAGCCCGGTCCCGCCAAATTTGCGATCCAATTTGGCGCTGGCCTGCGTGAACCGATTGAAAAGCAGTTCCTGATCCGCCTCGGATATTCCGACCCCGGTATCCTTTACTTCAAATCGGACCATGACCGTGTCGTGATCCAGTTCCGACGAGGTAACGTCGATCGATACGAAACCGTCATCGGTGAACTTAATCGCATTGCCCACGACGTTTAGAATTATTTGTTGCACCCGCACCGGATCGCCCATGAAATAATGGGGCGCCGGAGGCGATACGAACGTGTTCAATGACAACCCCTTCGCATCCGACAATGGCCGGAGCAGGCTGACGACGTTGCGCAGCAGGGCTCCAATTTCGAATTCAACGGCCTCCAACTCCATCAACCCTGCCTCTATCTTGGAGAAGTCGAGGACGTCGTTGATGACGGCAAGCAGGATGTCGCCGGATCCTAGGATCGATTCGGTATACCCGCGCTGCAGGTCGGTAAGTTCGGTGTCCAGCAGCAGATTCGCCATGCCGAGCACGCCGTTCATCGGCGTCCGAATTTCGTGGCTCATATTGGCGAGGAACTCCCCTTTGACCAGGTTAGCGCTTTCAGCCTGTTCCTTGGCCTGTCTCACCGCCACTTCCGCCCGGTTGCGCTCGATCACGCGTCCGAGTTGGGTGCCGACTTGAGCCATGATCTCCAGAATTTGTTCATCCGGTTCGACGATGTCGCCGGAAAAGAACTCCATGATAGCCGCGACTTCGCTGCCGACCAGAACGGGAAAAGCGAAACCGGCCTTGACGCCGATGTCCTTGGCCAGCTTGCCGCGGCGGAAAGTCCCGTCCTTGGACAAATCCGCGATCCACGCTGGTTTCGCGCTGCGCACGACACGACCGAGCAACCCTTTGTCCGGCGCGAAAACAGTCTTCTCGGTCACCTGACGGAAGGTCTCGAACCGCTTTGGATCGTCGAGATGCCAGAGCGTGGTCGGAACAACCCGGGCCGTGCCGTCGTCGGCAGGCAAATATACGTGACCGATCGGCCAACCGGTGAAGTCGCACACTTCATCGAGGGTGGTCTGCAGCGCGTCGTTGAGAACGGAGGCCTGATTCGCCGCGACCGCTATTCTGTGCAACAGTTGAATCGACCTCGACCCCTGTCTCACCGCCTCTTCCGCCTGCCTGCGCGTCATGATTTCGTTGCCATTTTGATCGAGAGTCACGCCCCTGATCTCCTCATAAAATTGCTTGTCGTCTGTATTCATGACGATGTTTCGATGTAGAGCGCACCCGACACCACCAGCAGATGTCCGCTGTTCCACATACCGCTGCGCGATGTCGTCTGCCACGGCGTGTCACTCCGGCAGGCCGGCTTTGCGGAGGCCCGCCCGGTAGCGCTCCCGGTGCGACGGGTCCTGGTAGGGGATGGACTCGATGTGGCTAGCGATGGCGAACTCCGGGTTCATGCGGAGGATTTTGGCCGAATGGGCCGATGCCGCGCCGTCATCGCCCAGCTCGGCCCGGCTGGCGGCGAGGAAGGCGAGGTGAGTGACTTTTGGATCGGTGATGCGCTTGAACGCATCGGCCGCCTCCTGGTAGCGCCCGAGCGTGTAGAGCGCGAAGCCCAGCAGGTGGATGCGCTCCTCCTGGCCGAACGGGTCAAGCGCGAGTGCCTGCTCGATGACCTCGACGGCGGCTTCCGGATCACCGGTCCACGTCAACAGCTCGCCCTTCTGGGCGACGATGCGCGGATCGTTGGGGTTGAGCGCCAGCGCCTTGTCGTTGTGCAGTGTCGCGCGGTCGTAGTCGCGCTGTATCATCGCGATCTCACACAGGATGCGGTGGCACTCGGTGTTCTCGTCGGCCTCAATAATGGCACCGTCCAATTCGGCACCGGTGAGATCGGCCTTGGCGAGCACACATCCGGTGAAGTCGGTGCCGGCGAGGTGGGCACCAGTGAATTTCGCGCCGTCGAGCTTGGCGGACTTGAGCCTTGCGTCCACCAGATTGGCGCCGCTGAAGTCGGCGGACGACAGATCGGAGCGCCAGATCTTTCCCGTTTTCTGGCCGTTCTTGTCCTTGAGCTCAAGCCCCGTAAGGTTGGCCCGGCGCAGGTTGGCCTCCACCAGTTTCGCCCGCCCAAGGTTGATTCCTCGCAGATCGGCGGCGGCGAGATCGGCGCCCGACAGGTCGGCACCGGTCGCGATGGTCATGTTCATCTTGCAACGAATTAGGCGGGCGCCAGCAAGTTTGGCACCCGACAAATTGGCTGCGCTCAGGTCACGCCCGCTCAGGTCGGTGTCACCGAGGTCGGCGCCCGACAGATCGGCGCACTGGCCCGACGCACCATCGGTATTCAGGAACTCTGCATGAAGCCTCAGAATTTCCTCGACATCCGGCGTGACCGATTGCTTGGGCTCGTCGATCTTCATGCTGCGGGTATCGGTCTGTGATTGTGACATGTCTACGTCGTTGAGCACTG
>JAPULJ010000629.1 GCA_027295145.1 Alphaproteobacteria bacterium
ATCTCTTGCGTTTGGTGAACGACGAGCGTTCCAGCGCTATCGATGATCGGCTTGGGGAGGTTCTGGATGAAATCGAACTTCGCGCCAAAGTCGAACTCGCCAAACTATCCGTGGAGATTTGAGCGGTCATCGTGTTTATGCGAAGTCGCAATCGAAACGAATGTTTCGCGCGGCCTTGCTCCCGCCCTTTCATATCCATATATTCCCCGCCGTTCGTAACCGTCCCGGGGGAACGATGAAGGAAGCGCCGCCGATTCTGCGGCCGGACTACGATCCCGCGAACGGTCAGGAATTCATGGAACCCACGATGCGCGAATATTTCCGGCGACAGCTGCTCGCCTGGAAGGCCGACATCCTCAAGGACTCCTCTTCCACTCTCAGTGCGCTTCAAAAGGAAAACAAGCAGGAGCCAGATATCGCCGATCGGGCTTCGCGGGAAAGCGACCGGGCTGTCGAATTGCGGGCCCGCGACCGCAATCGCAAGCTGCTCGGTAAAATCGATGAGGCCTTGGTCCGGATCGAAGACGGTAGCTACGGGTATTGCGTGGAAAGCAATGAGCCGATCAGCGTCGGGCGCCTTCAGGCTCGGCCCATCGCCACGCTCAGTCTCGAAGCGCAGGAAAACCATGAGCGCAGAGAACGGACCCACCGCAAAATATAGCCAGTCGGCATAATTTGGTTTGATAGCTGAAGCGCAAAGAATGGGCCGGCGCCTCAATGGCGCCGGCCAATTTGTACAGGTGCCCGGACGCTGATGGGACGAAGAAACTCTTAGAACGGGAACAAAATTTCGTAGATCTGCTGGGCCCAGCGTGGCTGCTGCATCTGGGTTATGTGCCCGCGCCCGCCATAGGCGATCCGGGCTTCGGCGATCTTGTCGAAGTCGATGGTGTTGGTCGAGGTGATGTCCTCGCGCCGGATGACGCCGGCGACCTGAAGCTCGCGGACCTCGTAGTTGACGCGCATCTCCTGGCGGCCATGGATGACCAGATTTCCGTTGGGTAATATCTGGGTAACCACGGCGGCGAGCTTGAGCTTAACCGTCTCGTCGCGATCAATCGTACCTTTGCCCTCGGAGGATCCTTCCGAGTCGGCCTTGATCAAATCTTTGTTAATTTTTCCACCCTTGAGCACCATAGGGAGAATCTTGGCCAGTGCCGCCTCGTAGCCGGCCAACAGCTCGGCCTTGGCTGCTTCGGCGCCTTTGCGGCTGCGCTTGGTTTCGTTCTTGAACTTTGCCGAATCCGCGATGTTGATATTAACAGTGACAAGGTCGCCGACCTTGTTGGCGCGCTGGTCTTTGAAGAAGGCGCGGGCACCAGAGCGCCACAACGAATTCGCCTGGCGCTGAACCGGTCTGGTCCTCGGCATCGGCATGCTGACTTTGCGATAATTGGGGGCCGCCTTGGGGTTCTGGATGCGGGTGAGCGGCGGGGCTTCGCCGACCTGCGCCAGATTGTCTACGATGCTACAGCCGGTCGTGGCCAGCAGGCCCATCGCCGCTAGGAATGCGATCAAGAGTTTGGCGTGGTTGGTGTTCATGAGATTTTCTCCATAACGAAATTGTGGTCTACGTTCAACGCGCGGCGAGTCGCGCGGCTGTTGAAACCGAGACTGAAACACGGCCGGGTCCGATGACTTTGGCTTCGAGCTTTTTCTTCGACTGGGTGTTGCGCAACCGAATCGTATCTCCGCGGGCGCCGCTATCGAGAGCGCGGCCGCGCGCAGTTACCAGAATGTAAGGCGTACGGATTTCCATCGTCACGAGTTCGCCGCGGCGAACCAGGATCGGCGGGCGCACATCGCCCCTTCGAATGGTGATGCCGGGACGCAAGGAGTAGCGGGCGGCCATGCCGACTATGTCAGTCCGCTCAAGCAGCGCATACTGGGGCAAACCCGTGTCCACGATCTTGCGAACCGCGATATCTGCGTCCCGAATAACCATGCCTTTGCGAATACGCCGGGTCAATACGGGAACTGCCACGAGTTTTTGCACCCGTCCATAGATGTTGAGCCTGACGGGCGGGTTTACCCCGGGTGCCGTCAGCAATCCCGAGAACCTGCCGCTGCGTTCGTCGACACGCAGATCGCGAATGGCGAAGTTGCCCCTCGAAGCGATGGGCAAATGTATGTTCTGGATGCGGTAACTCAACTCGATGCGGAAGTTGCCTTTCTGGCCCCGCCGGCGGACCATTTCCGATAGCTTTCGGATGATCGCATCGCGAGCGAGGGGGATGCTGGCGCGGCGCACCACGACCTGATCGAGATGGGATTGCGGCCGCCAATCGAGCCCGTGTCGGTCGGCGGTTTCCGACAGCCAACTCGCATCGAGCACGGCTTGGCGTCCCGGCGCCGGTGCGTAGGCGATAGTGATTTTGGCTTTTGATCCGCTGTTGCGAAATATATCGCCGAGACGTACCAGCCCATCTTTGACGGTGACATCCGTGCGCAAGGCTACAGCCTTGGCGGCGGTTTTCGCCACGCCAGTTTGCGCTGCGGCCGGGCTACCGGCGATCGCAATGACGAAGAGCAGAAGGAGAATGGCTTTCATTGTCCCGCTCCTATCTCAGCTGGGTCAGCGTCGACATCATCTCATCCGAAGCCTGGATGACCCGAGAGTTGAGCTCGTAAGCCCGTTGCGCGGTAATCAGGCTGGTGATTTCCGAAACGACGTTGACGTTCGAGGTTTCGAGGAAGCCCTGTTGCAAGGAGCCGAAACCCGGGTCGGTGGGGTTGCCGGTGACGGCGCTCCCCGAGGCCGCGGTTTCGGTCAGCAGGTTGCCACCAACGGCCGCTAAGCCGGCGGCGTTGGGGAAGTTGGCAAGCTGAATCTGGCCCACATTCTGCGGCGTCACTGTGCCGGCGATCTTGACCAGAACCTGACCGCTCGCATTGATGGTAACACTGACGGCATTGTCGGGGATGGTAATGGCCGGAAGGACGATGTCACCATCTGCGGTGACGAGTTGGCCCGTGGCACTGAGCTGGAACGAACCCGAGCGGGTGTAAGCGGTGTCGCCGCTAGGCAGAGTGATCTGGAAATAGCCTGAGCCCTGGATAGCTAGATCGAACGTGTTTTGGGTGCTGTTCAGGTTGCCCTGTTGGGTAATCCGGTAAACCGCAGCGGTCTTGACGCCGAGGCCGACCTGCACGCCGACCGGGACGACCGTGCCGTTTGCCGACGACGCTGTGCCGACGCGGCGCTGGCTTTGATAGAGCAGATCTTGGAACTCGGCGCGCCGCCGCTGATAACCCGTCGTACTCATATTAGCGATGTTATTGGAAATAACTTCGACGTTAAGTTGTTGGGCCAACATTCCGGTGGCTGCGATATTGAGAGACCTCATTTATCAGGCTCCTTATTAGTGTGTTCTATTCACTAGGATGTACTTGTGAGGCTTTGGATGGCGCGCCGCAGGCGCTCATGCTCGGTCTGTATGATCTTCTGCGCCGATTGGTAGCCGCGGGTGACCTTCATCATCTCGGTGATCTGAATCACTGCCTGGACGTTCGATTCCTCGACCGCGCCTTGTATTACAAGTGATTTTTCGGCCGGCTTGGGGGTCGCCTTTGTAAGGAACAAGCCGTTTGAAATCCGTACCAATTGGTGCTCGTTCTCGAAGGCGACGATGCCGATCGTCGCAATCTCGCCACTAGCGGCGGAGATCGTGCCGTCGGGGGAGACGGAGAGCTTGCCAGCCTCGGGCGGGAAGGAAATCGGCCCTCCACTGTCGCTGAGAACGGCGAGACCGTTTGAGTTGACCAGCTTGCCTTGGGCATCGAGGGAAAAGCGGCCGTTCCTAGTGTAACGTTCGCCTTCCGGGGTCTGGATAACGAAGTAGCCCTTGCCCTGGATGGCGAGGTCGAGTGCGTTGCCGGTAAGCGTAAGGTTGCCCCCGCGTGTATCGCGGACGATGCCCAAGGGAACGGCAAAACGCTGGTCGGACGGGGCGAGACCGTCGGAATCGGGAATGATCGCCAGCATCTCTGCCTTGAATCCAGGCGTCGACATATTGGCGAGGTTGTCGGCGATGATTTCCATCTTGCGCGACAACGTCATCTGTACTTGCAGTGAAGAAAGTGCGGCACCGGACATGATGCGTCCTTCGCTCCCGCGTCGTAAAGGCGTTTCTCGCGAACCACAATGCACGTGTCGTGCCAGCGGAATTATCCAACATTTTCAATAAATTAAAGACGCTATGGCATGCCTGTAGCGGTCGATGTGGCCTGATTCGGCAGGCTTTGCCGGGTAGTTATTGCCGTTAGAAACGGGAGGCCGGATTTCACGTTCTGTTAACCCAAAATCGTTAGGTTTACACTTGTTTTCGGCGGCCCTGATAGGCACACCAGCCCGGCACTCCAACAAGGAACAACCGCATGGCCAAACCTGACGATGAGGTTAAGGATCAAGGTTCCGGCGAGGACGTAGCCGCGAAAGAAAATGAAGATGACGGCGAAGCCAAACCCAAGTCAAAAAAGCGCCGGGGCAAGAAACTATTGATCCTGGGCATCGTGCTGCCGGTTCTGCTGCTCGGCGCTGGCGGCGGGGCTTACTTCATGGGCCTGTTCGGTGGCGAAAAAGAGAATCCCGCCGAAGCCAAGAAAAAGAAAAAAGCAGAGGAACGCAAGAAGGTCGTTTATTACGAATTGCCGGAGATGTTGGTCAATCTGAATGCTGCGGACAACCGAACGCATTACCTGAAAATCAGCGTCAGTCTCGAACTCGCCGACAAGGAACAGATCGCCACGATCCAAGCGATGCTGCCCCGTATAATTGACAATTTTCAAGTCTACCTTCGAGAATTACGGGTTGAAGATCTTCGTGGCTCGGCTGGCCTCTACCGACTGCGCGAGGAACTGCTTACCAGGGTAAACAAGGCGGCGGCGCCGGCGCGAATTACCGACGTTCTATTCAAAGAGATGCTGGTGCAATAGAACGATCATGGCCGAAGAAACAGACAATCAGGAAGCCTCCAAAATCGATGAGGATGCGATTGCCGCCCAGATGGTTGCGAGCACCAACGGTGAGGACGGGCCCGACGGCGAGAACGGTGCCGAGACTGAAGCCGCCGGCGACGACGGGCAAAGCGCGCGGGTTCTCAACCAGGACGAGATCGACAGTCTGCTCGGTTTTAGCGGCGAGGAGGAGGACGCCCAAGACAACAGCGGCATGCAGGCGATCGTCAACAGCTCGCTGGTCGCCTACGAACGCCTGCCGATGCTTGAAGTGGTGTTCGATCGCCTAGTGCGGATGATGACTACGAGCTTGCGAAATTTCACCTCCGACAATGTCGAGGTTTCGCTCGATCACATGTCCTCCAGCCGTTTTGGAGATTATCTCAATTCAATCCCGCTGCCCGCCATGCTGGGTGTTTTCAAGGCAGAGGAGTGGGATAATTACGGGCTGATAACCGTCGATTCCTCGCTTATCTACTCGATCGTCGATGTCCTGCTCGGCGGGCGCCGCGGTACCCCGCCAATGCGTATCGAGGGTCGACCCTACACGACGATCGAGCGCAATTTAGTTAAGCGCATGATCAATCTCGTGTTGGTCGATCTGAAGATCGCATTCGAGCCGCTTGCCGACGTTATGTTCACTTTTGATCGGCTCGAGATCAATCCTCGCTTCGCCACTATCGCGCGCCCCGCCAACGCCGCCGTCGTTGCCAAGCTGCGAATCGACATGGAGGACCGCGGCGGGCGTATGGAGTTCCTGCTCCCTTACGCCACCCTGGAGCCGGTGCGCGAACTGCTTCTGCAGATGTTCATGGGCGAGAAATTCGGCCGTGATTCGATCTGGGAGGGTCACCTCGCGAGGGAGTTGTGGGCAACGGATATAGAAATGAATGCCGTGCTCGACGAGCAATCATTGATGCTCAGCCAAGTGGTGAACTGGAAGGTCGGCTCGCAATTGATGCTCAACGCCGGGCCGCATTCGACGATCGCCCTAAAATGCGGCGACGTCGATCTATTTACCGGAACCATGGGTCAACGCAACCAGCGCATTGCGGTGCGGGTCGACCAGCGACTAATTAAGGAGCCTTGATGCCCGGAGGATTGATATAATGACGGTATCGCTCGCTCTCGATGGACTGATCGTCATCTTGCTGGCCTTGACGATCGGCTACGCAATCGTCCTCAACCGAAAACTCAAGCGCCTACGCGACGGTGAGGGCGAGCTGCGCGCCATGATCGATACCTTCGACAAATCGGCGGCCACCGCCGAAGCCAACTTGTCGCGAATCAAGGTATTCGCCGAAGCGGCCGGCACGCGACGCTCGCTCGATGCCGGCAACGTACCACGCGCCGGAGAGGCTGAAAGCGCCCGCGCCGCCCTGGCCCCGCTGGTCGAGGAGGCGCGCAAGCTCGCCGCTGACCTCGACCTGCTGATCGCTCGTGGCGATGTATTGGGAGACAAGCTTGGAGTGTCGTCAACCGGCTGTGTTGATAAACAGGCAATCGGGCGCGCTGAAAATCCGATACGGTCCGCTCCGTCCAAAGTTATCGATGCAGGGCTTCTCGATGCCTTGCGGTCGGTCAGATAACGCCAACAGTGGAGTTTGAATGACCATGCGAATCCGCCTGCTACCGATCGTCATCTTCGCCGCTGCTATGGTTTTGAGTGTGCGCATCGGCGGGTTGTGGGAAGATTTGAGCGTCGGTGTCGGGATGCCTTCGGCGGCACAGGAAAAAAAGAATGCGCCGGTTAAGCAGGCGGGCAAGAAGGCGCCAAAATTCTCACCAATACCCAAGCGCAAGCCTCCGATTCCGGATATCAACGAGACCGATTTTGCTGTCCTCCAGGAGTTGGCCAAGCGGCGCCGCACGCTCGATAAACGCGAGCGCTCACTGGTTATCCGCGAAGGTGTCTTGGAGGCGATCGAAAAGCGTCTCGATCAGAAACTCTCCGAGCTCAAACGAATTCAGGTCGCGCTCCAGACGAACATCGACGAAACCAAGAAGCGGCGCAACAAAGAACTCGACCGCTTAGTCAAGATCTACACCAATATGAAAGCCAAGAAAGCCGCCCGGGTGTTCGACGAACTGGCCATACCGATTATCATCAAAGTCGTGAAGCGAATGAAGGCAACCGCCAGCGCACCGATCCTCGCCGCCATGGACCCCAAGCGCGTCAAGGTCATCACCGCAGAATTGGCCCGACGCGAACGGCCCTGGCAGATCCGCTAATATTGGTTGCTCTGGGTGGGTTCGAATACCCAGCTGGCATTTTCTTCGGCGCGATATCCTTAAGCCTAAATTAACGCCGAGTCGGCAAGTTTGTTTCCTGCTTTGACTGCAGGTTTCCCGCCTGATGGTACACCCGCAGGAGCATCCGAGGCGGCGGACTGATACCTAGGAGCGCTGATAATGATCCATCGAGATCGCCAAGGCGCCAGAGTGCGGGGTGCAGCCTTTGGTTTAATCGCCCTCGTTCTTGCGATGCTGGCTGGGTTCGCCCCGGCTACCGCCCAGAAACACAGCCAGAAACAGTTGCGCGGCGCCGTAATCGACAAGCAGGGGCATGTGTCAATCGGGATCCCCAAGCGTTCCCTTTCGTCCAAGACCAAGTCCGCTAGAAAAGGCAAAGCCGGCACGGTGGCCAAAGGCAAACCCAAGGTCATCGTTCCCGCAGCTGCCTCGAACAAAGTCCAGCCCGGCAGTGTCGACGTCACCTACGAAAAGCATCCCGGGTTCGAGCGTTTGATTTTCAAATGGAGTTCAGTCGTCGATTACAGGATCGTGCACCAACAGACCGGCGCCCGCATCCTATTTGCCCGGCAGGGCTATCTCGATCTTCCGGCCCTGCGCGCCCGGCTACGGGGGTCAGGCCTGTCGATTGAAGCGGTGCCGGGGCCGAACGAGCTGGCGGTTAGAATCCGCTCTGGTGTGAAGCGAGCCTTTCTCCACTACCCCGAAGGCAACCGCATAATCGTCGACGTACTCAGGGCCAGCGGCTCGGTGCAAACCGCAGCCGCGTCCCGTCCCGAGACCGCGCCGTCCGGCGATGCCAAAAAGCCGCCGACCACGATCCTGCCCAAGGAATTTGGGAGTACAGGCAAAACCGAACCAAGCAAGGACGAACGACTGGGTCCCGGCGGTACGGTCGAATTTGTGATCTACCCGGTGGTCAAACCGAAGGCTTCTATGGTTAAAGCGCTGGGCATCATGACCATGCGCTTTGCCTGGCCGAACGAAGTTACAGCTGCGGCATTCCGGCGCGGTCGCCATATCTGGTTGGTCTTCGGCGCGCGCGCCCAGCTCGATCTCACTTCGATCCGCACTGGGCTCGGTAATAGCGTCTACACAGTCGTCCAAATCGCTCATGCCGACGCGACTGTTATACGCATTGCTGCCGCCGCGAACCTCAGTGTCGTCATGACCCGACAAGGCAAGGCCTGGGAGGTGGCGCTCAAACCCGGCAGTGGCAGCCCCAACTCGTCCATACTGGTGGTGCCGCAACCCTTCGCCCCTGGCGGCGGGCGTCTGGTCTTCAAGACCGTTGCCGCCGGCGCAGTTATTGCCATCCGTGATCCGGAAGCTGGGGACAGGCTGTATGTCATACCGGTGAGCGAGCAAGGGCTTGGCATCGATCCGGCGCGCCGGTTCATTGAATTTCGCATCCTGCGTACAATCCAGGGCATCGCCATCGAAGTTCTCGCCGACGGAGTATCCATAGCGGCGGACAAAAAGGGAGTGGCGGTGACGAGCCGCCGCGGGCTGCACTTCTCTCGCCGCGGCTTGGGCGCCGGTTCATCGAAGAAAGGCCAGGCAGCCGGGATCGGCCGGATTTTTGATTTTGCCGGCTGGCGCGGCGGGCCGGAAAAAAGCTTTCCCGATGCCTTCGCCGAATTGAAACAGGCGCGGCAACAGGCGGTCGCTGCTGCCGACAAGAACCATCGCAACGATGAACGGATGCGGCTCGCGCGTTTTCTTTTCGCCCACGGCCAGACGCCAGAGGTCCTAGCGATTCTCAATCTAGTCGCCGCCAGCGATTTGATCGAAGCGCGCCGGGCGGGTTTCCTTGCGCTGCGCGGAGTCAGCCGATATCTCCTTGGCCAGACTAAATCCGCCGGTCTCGACATCTTCGACCGGTCTCTCGATGCCTACCCCGAGATCGCCCTGTGGCGCGGGGCCGTCGCCGCTCGATCGCGCGACTGGCGGGCCGCCAACAGGTCGTTTATCCGGGCCGAGGGGTTGCTGCGCTTCTATCCAAAACATCTAAAAATTCAACTCGGAATTCTTGCCGCCGAAGCGGCGATCGAGACCGGCGAGATCGATCGGGCGCGGCAAACCCTGGCGATGGTCGGATCGGCAAAACCCTCGCACCGCGACCGCCAGTTGATCAGGTACCTGCGTGGCCGAACGCTGGCGGCGGGAGGTAAACAAGAGCAGGCGCTGGAGCTATGGAAAATACTCGCCATAGATGGCGAAGGACAGGCGAGAGTACGGGCCGCCATCTCCCGGTACGAAGCCCTGTTCGCTAAAGGCAAGCTCGATACCGACAAGGCGATTGACGATCTCGACCGATTGCGCTTCGTTTGGCGCGGTGGGGTTGCTGAATTCGGCGTCAACCATTTGCTCGGCCGTATCTATCTCAAAGCAGGCAAAATCGGACTTGCCCTCAAAACGCTAGCGCGAGCGCGCAAACTTAACCCGGATCTTGCCCGTACTCGAAAGGTGCGCGCTCTCATGCAGAGCGCCTATATCGATTTCTTCGTCAAAGGCAAGGGCCCGAAATTACCGCCGATCAGAGCGCTTGGTCTGTTCCACGAATACAGCTCATTGATCCCCTCGGGGCCCCTCGGCGACACCGTTATCACGAAACTAGCCGACCGGCTGGTGGCTGTCGACCTCCTCGAACAGGCAGCGCAACTGCTCTCGCAGCAGGTCGACCGGCGTCTCAACGGCGTGAACCGGGCCAGGGTCGGGGCACGGCTTGCCCTATTACGGCTACTCGACAGGAACCCCAAGGCGGCGCTTGCCGCCCTCGATGTCAGTGCGGCCAAGGACATGCCCGATGACCTGGCCAAACAACGCCTGCGCCTGCGCGCTCGGTCGTTTGGCAGTCTCGGGCAGACCAATAATGCGATCTCGATCCTCGAAGCCGATACCAGCCGCGAAGCCGACCTTCTACGCGCCGACCTCTATTGGCGGGCGAAGAGATGGAAAGAGGCGGCGGTTGTCTACACCCGTATCGCTGTCGCCATACCCAAGCGCAAGATGAAGATCACCGACAACCAGAGCCGAATCCTGATCGCCTGGTCGGTCACTTTGTTGCTGTCGGGCGACACCGAAGGGCTGAAAACGCTCCGCTTCGAGTATGGAAAGGCGATGGAGAAAAGCGCTTACCGCGATGCCTATCGAACGATTTCGACGGAGATATCCGAGATCCTTCCCGAATACGGCCAGATCGTCGCCAAGGTCGCCGAGGTAGATCAGTTCCAAGCCTTCATGGCCGACTACCGCCGCCGCATCGCCCAAGGCGGGCTCCAGGCGATCAACTAATCATTAATATTCTCTGACATAAAACCTCTACCATTGTCCGCGCTTACTATCGTAATGCGGGGGTATCTGTATGCGGCGAGCCATTAGGTGTGTCGATGACGCGGCAGCAACGAAACTCATTGCCCAAAGGCTATAAGCTCGACGAATACACGATCGAGCACGTGCTGGGAGCCGGCAGCTTCGGCATTACATACCTGGCACTGGAAGAAAAGCTGGGCCGGCGGGTGGCGATCAAGGAGTATCTGCCGGCGAGCTTGGCCATGCGCGGCACGGACGGTAGTTCCGTCCATCCAGTTAGTGGTGAGGACAAGGACGACTACGATTACGGGTTCCTTAGCTTCCGCGACGAGGCGCGCACCCTGGTCAAATTTCACCACGTTAACATCGTTACCGTGCACCGCTTCCTGGAGGCAAACAACACAGCCTATCTGGTGATGCAGTACGTTCAGGGGGAAAGCCTCTACAATATCCTAAAACGCGACAAACGACTACCAGAGCACGAGCTGCTCGAAGTTTTCCTGCCGCTCCTCGACGGGCTCGACAAAGTGCACGAAGCGGGGTTCCTGCACCGCGATATAAAGCCGGGCAATATCTTCATCCAGGCTGACGGCACGCCGGTGCTGCTCGATTTTGGGGCGGCGCGACAAGCCTTGGGCGAGAAGAGCCAGAGCATGACTAATATGGCGACGCCGGGATATGCGCCATTCGAGCAATATGCCAGCAAAGGGCGACAAGGGGCATGGACCGATCTTTATGCCATGGGCGCCACTCTGTATCGCGCGGTGACAGGCGCGAAGCCGACAAATGCGCCCGACCGGATCGCCAGCGAGGATTTCGTGCCGGCGGTGAAGGCGGGCAAGGGTCGGTACTCGATGGAGTTCCTCGAAGCCATCGACTGGGCGCTCAGGATGAATACCTCGGAGCGGCCACAAAACGTGGCCGCGTGGCAGGCGGTGCTCAGTCAGGTGGCTGCGGAGGCGAACGAAACACGGCGACCTGCGCGCTCGGCCGGTCGTCGCCTCGGGATTGCGGCCGCGTTGTTTGTGCTCCTGGCGGCGGGATCCGGGACATGGGTGGTGCTGACGCACTCTGAGAAGGAAGCGCGGGCCGAACGCCTGCGCGCCGAGATCAAATTGGTGGCGGAGAACAAGCGGGCGGCAGCTGAAAAGGCAAAGCGAAGGGCCGCCGAGGAAGCGCGCCGGAAGGCCGCCGATGCCGAAAGGCTACGAGCCGCTGAAGCGGCGCACAGGAAGGACGCGGAAGACGCACAGCGAAAGGCCGTTGAGAAAGCAAAACGCAAGGCGGCTAAGGAAGTCCGCAGGAAGGCCAAGGAGGCCAAGCGCCAGGTACCGGCGAATAAAGGTGCGGCCGTCGCCAGCGACAGTGCGCCGAAGGCGATGACCCCGATGCAGAAACGGATCGAGCAACTCGAACAACGCATCCGCGAAGCTGAGCGGCGCGCTAAGGCGGGAACGAATGTACAGGCGGCGGCGCTCACCCTGGGATCGTCAGCGACGAGCTTACATGCTTTTTTCTCTGGGAGCACCGTACGATTCCAACGCACTGCCGGGATCGAAACTCAAAACTTTGTGCTGCGCTTTGCACGCGCTGGAACGGTATCTGGCAATATACAAATTGATAGAGGTGCACCCTATGATTCGTATGATTCTCGGAACACAACGGGGAAGTGGTCAGTCAGGGGGCAAAAGTTATGCGTTGCGCTTAGTACTGAAACTGGGACTCGCTGTTATTCGATATCGGGATCGGGTGCGAAATTTACCGCGAGTGGTAGCGGATTTCTCAATGGACCTCTTTTCATCTCTAGGTAGCGGAATGGTTCGTAAAACCCGAAATCACGGAGGTCAGATCTTACGCATTTCATTCTGAGTTCAGAGATTTGAATTCGATCTTGGGTTCATTTGACCCGCTCTGATGGTGCCGCAACTACCCCCCGCCGAAACTTCGGACCAACGATCCGGCGACCAGGAACCAACCATCGACGAGGACGAAGAAAATCAGCTTGAAGGGCAGCGATATGGTGACCGGTGGAAGCATCAGCATGCCCATCGACATGAGGATCGAGGCGACCACCATGTCGATCACCAGGAATGGCACAAAGAGCAGGAATCCTATCTCGAAAGCGCGCCGCAATTCGCTGATCATGAAGGCGGGGACGAGGGCGCGCAAAGGGGTCGCATCGGGCGTCGCAGGGTTGGCCTTGGCCATATCGAGGAACAGCGCAAGGTCGGATTTTCGCACATGGGCGAGCATGAATTTCCGCAAAGGGGCGACGGTTCGCGTGAATGCCTGATCTTGCGTGATCTCCTGCTTGATCAGCGGAGCGACACCATTGGTGTAGGCTTCCTCGACGACCGGCGCCATGATGAAGGCGGTGAGAAACAGGGCGAGGCTGACAAGCACCGAGTTGGGCGGTGTTTGTTGCAGCCCCAGCGCACTACGCAGAAACGAGAGCACGACCACGATCCGGGTGAACGAAGTCACCATGATGAGGATCGAAGGCGCCAGGCTGAGAACCGTCAGCAGGGCGACGAGCTGAAGGATGCGAGCGGTGGCGCTGCCGCCTTGGCCGATTTCGAGGGTGAAGGATTCAGCGGCAGCGGGCAGGGCAAACCCGGCGAGGGCCAGAAGCCCGGCGACGATCGGCACACAAGCGAGCATGAGCGATCGCCGGCGCCGTGGGGGCTCGCAATGAGGCACGTGCTCGCAGGGTTCTTTCTCCATCAGGTCGGGCACTCCTGACGCTTCACGCCTTGGCGCCACTGGCGCTGGTTTTGGCGCGCTTGCGCTTGGACCCCGACACTGTGGCCAATTTCGTGGTCATTTGTTGCTTGAAGCTGATTTG
The DNA here is from genome assembly GCA_027295145.1 of Alphaproteobacteria bacterium. Classification (GTDB taxonomy): domain Bacteria; phylum Pseudomonadota; class Alphaproteobacteria; order JAPULJ01; family JAPULJ01; genus JAPULJ01. The sequence continues at coordinate 13,370 of JAPULJ010000629.1, forward strand.
CTTGACTTCTTCGTCAGCGGGTTGCGGCACCGGTATGCCGCTCTCGACCAGCAAATCCTTCTGGGGGCCGAGCAGGACAAGATGCTCGACCTCGTCGCGTCGCACCAAAACCAGGCGGCGCTTGCCATCGATTACGCGGACCTCGCTGACCGTGAGCCGGCGGTGGGAGCCGCCGGCGCGGGCAACGCGATTGCCGAAGCCGACCCGCCGGGCGAGCCAAGCCAGCACCCCGATCAGCGCCAGGACGAATAGCAGTGTCAGTACGAAACGCATATAGGTCTCGGTTTCCATGGCTCTACGCTCTGTGATTGGTTACTGGGCGCTTGACTACTGTGTTTCTTCGGTCTGCGCCGCGCGGCCATAAGCCGAGCTTGCGCGGTGGCGGCTCGAAACTGCCTTCAATCCCTCTCTGAGATTGGCGTGCTGGGCCGTGAGTTCGGTTTCGAGCTTGGTCAATACGTCGATCAGCGAGACCACCGGCATTTCAAACGCTGGCCGCTTGGCCGCGGGCAACTTCTCGATATCCTTGCAAACCGCTTCCACCTGCTCCTGTAATCCGGGGAGTTCGACCGATCGGCCGGCCAACACCATGGCGTGCGCCGTACTGATATTGTCAGTCACCTCTTGGAGCCGTTGACCAATATCGCCGGATTTACCCATCACTGCTCCTTGTCTTTGGTGGCTTGCGTGAGCTCGCCAACGCGCCCATTGACGCGGTAGAGATAACCGAGAATTTCCGCCACCGCGGCAAAGGCCTCGGCGGGAATCTCACGGTCGAGATCGACCGCCGAGAGTAGCTGGGCGAGATCGGCATCGCGCTCGATTGCGATCCCGTTTTCCCGAGCGATCTCGATGATCCGCCTGGCCAGCGCGGCCTCGCCCTTGGCGACCACCCGAGGAGCTTCGTCACTGCCCGGCTTGTACACCAGAGCAACAGCGACTTCGTCCCCGGCGACTTTCGACGAGCCGCTTCGCCCGGCGCTGTCTGAACGCCGCTCATTCATATTTCCGCGCTTGACCAATTGCGCTTCCCGTCGGTCGTGACCGGAAGGCTTATGGTGTGGCGAATATGGTTAATAAATACCTAAACTTGGCCTTTGGATGCGTGAGGCGATGATGGAATATGCGGATCGCCGGATTGCGAGCGTGTTCCTGTGGGGCTAGCTGTCCGTCTTGATACGTATGTGAAGAAAATCAGCGACGCCGTTTCGCTTTCAAGGACCGGCGCTCCGTCATATATTGTCGGGCAAAGTAGAAGTATTTTATGGGGTCGTCGGCATCCGTCCGGGAAGGGACGGACCGGTAGTTGAAGTTACTATGACGGGATAGGAGCCCCGATGGCCGTAGACCACGCCCACGCGCTGCCTGGCGGGTATCAGCTTTTCGAGTACAAGATCACCAGGGTGCTCGGCCACGGTGGCTTTGGTATCACCTATCTTGCGTGGGACACCAACCTTGAGAAAAATGTCGCCATCAAGGAGTACTTGCCGGTCGAATTCGCCATTCGCATGGGCGACGTTTCGGTCAAGCCGCGTTCGAGCGCCGACGAAGAAGACTACAAATGGGGCCTCGAGCGCTTCCTGAAGGAAGCGCAGACCCTCGCCGTTTTCCGCCATCCCTCGATCGTCGCCGTCTACCGCTTCTTCGAGGAGCACGGTACCGCCTACATGGTGATGGAGTACGAAGACGGCGAAGCCTTCTCCTCGGTAATGAAGCGCAAGCGCGGGAAATTCACCGAAGCCGAGTTGATCGACCTCCTGATGCCGCTGCTCGACGGGCTGGCGGCGGTGCACAAGTCGGGCTACCTGCACCGCGATATCAAGCCGGGCAATATCTATATCCGCGAGAATGGATCGCCCGTCCTCCTTGATTTCGGCGCCGCGCGCCACGCCATCGGCAAGAAGAGCCAGAGCCTGACCAGCATTGTCACGCCGGGCTACGCGCCGATGGAGCAGTACTTCGCCGACGGCAATCAAGGGCCGTGGACGGATATTTACGCCATGGCCGGGATTCTCTATCAGGCGATCTCGGGGAGCGTTCCCGCCGAAGCCCCGGCGCGAATCAAGAACGATCCGCACGAGCCGATCTCGCAAACCTCCCCCAAGGGGTTCAGCGAGACTTTCCTCGCCGCGGTTGATTGCGCGCTCTTGGTCGATGAAGAGCTACGCCCGCAGAACGTATCGGACTGGCGAGCCATGTTCGCGGGCGAGCTCGATGCGGGCACTGTCAAGACCTCAGTCGCGCCGCCCCCGAGCAAGCCCCAGGCCGGGCAGACGATGATGGCCGGTCGGCCGGCTTCGCATGCCGGACCCGCTCCCCGCGGACCTTCGAGTACCCGGGACACCGGCCAGGCACCCGCTGGCAAGCGAAAGACCAGCCCGTTGGTCTGGATCGGCGCTGGTGCGCTGGGCCTTGTGGTCGTTGCCGCCGGGGTCGTTGGTGCGGTCCGTCCCGACTTGCTTGGGTTCGGACCGACGGCCAGCGGCGGTACGACTGCTGGTGGCACGGGCTCTGGAAGTTCCGCAGGCGGCACCCAAATCGGCGGCGACACCGGCTCCGGCGGCGACACCAGAGCGGGTGCCGATGGTGGCGGCGATACTATCGGAAGCGCCGAGGAACGCCGTCGCCTGGAAGAAGAGAGGAAGGCCCAAAGGGACAGGGAAGCCAAGGCCCAAAGGGACAGGGAAGCCAAGGCCCAAAGGGACAGGGAAGCCAAGGCCCAAAGGGACAGGGAAGCCAAGGCCCAGAGGGACAGGGAAGCCAAGGCCCAGAGGGACAGGGAAGCCAAGTCCCAGAGGGACAGGGAAGCCAAGGCCCAGAGGGACAGAGAAAGCAGGGACAGGGAAGCTCAGGCCCGCAGGGACAGAGAACGCAGGGACAGAGAGGCTCAAGTCCGCAAGGACAGAGCACGCAAGGCGGAGTTAGAACGCCAGCGCAAGGCGAAGTTAGATCGCCAGCGCCAGCAAGCCCTGGCCTCGCGCGTGCGGTGCCCCAGTTCCCTGCCGGCACTTCAGCGATTATATGGGCGGACCGATTGCGGCCGCGTCGCGTTCATCTTCCAGCGTACACTGAGCGACGCCCGGGGGCCGGGCGTCACCAGCCGGTGGCGCAACGGCAGCAATGGGCATTCGGGTACGTTTACGATTCTCGGCATCTTCCGTGGTCAGAACGGCGAGTTCTGCCGCCGATTTCGCCAGACGGTGACGGTGCGTGGACGTACCGCCTCAGGTAACGGTACGGCCTGCCTCTACGGTCGTAGCTGGCGGATCGTTCGATACAACTAGAGCCGGCGAGCGCGAGTGGGCGAACGGTGAACAACCGACTTCCCTTGCATTACAATCCGGCAGACACCACAAGCGCAGTGCATTCGATCAGGCGCTGGGCAGCGATTGTTGCTTTCCTCGCCGGGCTGTTCGCCCTGGCCATCTTTGATGGCACGGCGCATGCCGAGAGCGCCGTCCAACGCTCCGGCAGGATTACTATACGCGCGCGACAGCCCGATCCGATGTTCCTGCAGCTTGAGCATCATTTGGCGCCGCCGTCGAAGGTAACAGCGATCGCCGCCAGTCTAGAGTCGATTGGATTGCCAGCGCCGAAACGTAATTCCTATCCGGCGACCGGCCAAGTCAGCGCGATCTTCTTCATCATCGACACCAGCGATCCAAGGCGTCAGCGCGACGTCGCTGCGGCCGTCCAGCACATCAGGACGATGCTCGCAAGCGCCAAGCAGCACCACAGTTTCGGGCTGGCAACATTCGATCAGGAACTCAAGATTCTAGTCCCCCTCGGCGCCGACGTCGATGCCATTCGGGCGGCGCTGGGCAAAATCAAGGCGGTTGGCCTCAGGACCTTTTTTTTCGAAGCTGGAATTGAGGCGGCGCGTCGGCTGGGCGCCTTTCAGGCCGATCGGCGCGCGCTCTATATTTTCTCCGATGGCAAGATCGAGGACGTGAAGACAGCCTACGATACTTCGAGCCTCGTCGCGGCGGCAGACAAGGCGGAGGTGAGTATTTATGGCCTCGGCTACTCTCGTCTGCCGGTTGAGCCACGCGAATTCCAAAACCTGCGCGGCCCGGCAAAACGAACCGGCGGTGTCTTCGTCAAGACCGATCGTGCTCTTCGATTGCCGAAAGCATTTCTCGCCGCGCCCTTCGCAGCGCTCGACGGCGGCGGCCGCGCTGTCTTCGATCTCTCGGCGGCAAGACGGGCCAGATTGAGCGGTGAGCACAAGATACGCGTTAGCTACACGATCGACGGGGGACGGGCAGTGACTTTTGTCGTCCCCGTCATCCTGCCCGACCTGCCGATCAGCCTACGGGCGCGGCGGCTGTTCGACAAGAAGAACCTGCCCTGGACGATTGCCACGATAGTCGGGCTGCTGGCGGTTCTGGCGACGCTGGTATGGCTCGGCCGTGGCTTACGAAAGCATCGGCGCGCCTTGTTGGCCTCGACGATCAACCTGCCGGCGATCGCATTCCTCGATTTCATCGGCGAAACGGCGAGCCGGAGCGAGATGTGTCAACCTGCGCTTCGCATCGGACGCAACAACGACAACGACGTGACCCTCGCTGACGACAGCATTTCGGGCTATCACGCTGAAATCCACCGAAAGCGCGACGGTACTTTCATCATCACCGACCTCGATTCAAAGAACGGCGTGTTGCTCAACGATGAGATCGTGGAAATGGCCGAGCTGAAGGATGGTGACGAAGTCGATCTCGGCGACGTTCGCTTCCGATTTTCGCTCAACCGGGCTACGTAATGAGAGAATGATGCGCATGTTGACGCGATTCAGCCGTACCCGTACCCTCTGCTCCCACACTCTTTGCACCCGTATTCTTTGCTTGGACGGGTGGAGCGATCCAAGAAGACGGCCCCTCGCAACGCTCCGATGCGCTTTGTGATGGAAACTTACGAGACTTGACGATGAAAGCGTGGACCATAGGCCGCAACCGGGATTGCGATATCGTTATCGCCGACACCAGCGTCTCGCGGGTTCATGCCGAGCTTGTCGAAACCGACGACGGACGCTTCTACCTGACCGATTGCGGTAGCAAGTACGGCACATTCGTCGGCGGCGACAAGGATGGCTGGAGCGTCATCCGCCAGGTCTATGTCGATCAGGAGGATCGGATTCGATTGGGCGAGTACGTGGCCTCGATTGCCGAACTTTTGCGCATGGTTCCGGTGGGCATGGCACCGAGACAGCCGCAGCACGCTATCGTGCCGCCGGTCGACGAGATTGAAACATTGTCGGAGATATCCGACCTGCCCAAGGGGCCGGTCGAACGCGACCCGGCGACTGGCAAGATCATCCGGCGGTCGTGATGACAGCGTCAGCGGATAAATCTCCGGCCAGAGCTAAAACCAAGCCTATGTCATCGGGGAACATGCGGATCGCCGTATTCATCGGCAGCTTGATCGCAGGCGTAAGCCTGATCGTTCTGTTGGGCGTTTTGCTGCCCTCGAAATCGTTCGAGGCACGATTTCTGATCGACAAGAATCCGGTTTATTATCCTTGGACAATCCAGAACTTGATGTGGCTGGTGTTTTTCTTTGGGCTCGGCGAGCTGTGGCTCCGGTTCCTCGACGGGCGGGCCGATAGCGGCCAGCTCAGACGTCAGTACCTGCCCGAAGACGAACGCACGATCCTGCGGGCCGACGATCTGGGCGGTATCTATGCCAGCGTCAAGGAGAGCGCCAGGAGCGAAGAGTTGTTCATGCCGCGCCTGATCCGGCGGGTTATTTTGCAATTCCAAAGCAACCGCTCAGTCGCCCAGGCAAACTCGTTGCTGAATTCGAGCCTCGAGCTTTACATGCACGAAATCGATCTTCGCTACAATATGCTGCGCTACATCATGTGGCTGGTTCCATCACTGGGCTTCATCGGTACGGTGATTGGGATCGCCCTGGCACTGAATTTCGCCGGCGCCGAAACCACCAACTTCCAGGATCCAAAGCTCCTGAGCAAGCTGACCGACCGTTTGGGGGTTGCATTTTACACGACGCTGCTGGCACTTCTTCAGGCAGCGGTCTTGGTGTTTCTGATGCACCTGACCCAAGCCCGCGAGGAGAGGGCTCTCAACAGAACGGGCCAGTATTGCATGGACAATTTGATCAACCGACTCTACGAGCGCTAAAGAATACGGAGGAACTTCATGGCTATCATCCGCGGACCCGACGGCAAACCCATCGACGACGATGACGAGGGGACCGAAGCGACGACCCGTAGGGTCGAACGCCGGTCGATCAAGGATCGCGTCTCCGCCAAGGAAGATTCGCAGGGCGTGCCTGCACCAAGCGGTGGAACGGAGGATTCCGAAACCACTGATCCGGCCAGCGCTGGAGCGAGAGCCGAAACCGCGCTGTCGGACGATGGATCACCGGCAACGCAGATCATCGGCGCCCGAAAGCGAAGCAGTGGTACGAAATCCGAGGAGAAAGCCTCGTCGCCCGGTTCCAGCGATCGCAGCGAGCCGATGGAAGACCCTGTGGTCGGATGGGTTGTCGTTGTCGATGGGCCGGGCCAGGGCGCCTCGTTGACTCTCGGCTACGGTATGAACAGCATCGGTCGGGCACCGTCGGAACGGATCTGCCTCGATTTCGGGG
>JAPULJ010000063.1 GCA_027295145.1 Alphaproteobacteria bacterium
TTCCTCTTCCTCCTAGTTGACGGACTGAATGGCATCGGAGCGCACCGCGCGCCGACACACCATCGTTCCGAATATCGTCACCAACCTATCGCCCAGGACGAGCGAATCAAACAGTGAATATGTCGAGCGCGGTGACCCGACGACCCGCAGGCTGCTCGTCCCGCGGTTGATCTTGTGCATTTAATGTCAAAATCCCAACGACTGACATGGCCTACGCTGACGGCAGCATCGGCTGCCGGACACGTCATCAACCTTGGTGCTGAAAGGTCCCTCGGCTGCCCTCTCTAGTATTCCAGCTTGTCGAACAACGTATCGTCGCCCGCGAGCAGGGCGTCGATGGCCTCGACCTCCTTGTCGATCTCCTCCTCGGTGACGGCCTCGGAACCGACCACCACATCAATTGGCAAAGACCGTTCACGCCATGAACGAGTTGTTTTTCAACGCGTTAAGACCCGTTGAGGGGCCTTCTCTGCTCTTGGCTCTGGAAGTACTTAGAAAGCGGAGGCGGCGCTGCTGGACTCGCGCTGGGGGGCAGGGTTCGTTCTAGTGATCGCCGAGCTTGATTGCTTCGATGAGCAGCCACAACGGACGAGAGGTCAGATGAGCAATCCGCCAGTGATGAGCGCCATGCGAAGTTCACTGTCGAACCTCGCTACTTGATGCAACCGCTGGGGCGCACCCTGGCCGAGCTACCAGAAAAAGGTATGGACATTTCTCGTAGTCGCGTGCGACATGGCGGGCTATGAAACCGTTCATGCACGCTCTGGTCTTGGCTATTCTTCTGGCAATTGGGGCGGTGTCGGTTGCCGAGAGTGGAGGCTGGCAGGTAATTTGCACCACCACCCCCGGCAAGACGTACGACTACTGCAGAATCAGCCGCACTGTTGTTCACCGGTTCAGCGACGGGACCGAGATCAAGGTTTTGGTCGTCGCTGGGTATTCGAAAGATTTTTTTACCCGTAGTTCAGAAAGTCGCGTAACGGTGAGTGTTGGAAACCGCCGTCTTTCCAAGGTGAGCATCAAAATTGATTCGTTGGATCAAACCGTTCAGTGCTCAAAGAACGCCTATACATTTGACAAATTTTGGTCGACGGCTCTGATATTCGAATTTTTAGTGCCAATTACCAAACCCGCAATCGCAATCATGAAGCTACGGATGCTCAACCCTCCTCGCATCACAGTCGTCAAGTTGCCGCTGAAGGGCTTCCGGGAAAAATTTAGATCGACCGTCCGAGTAGATTAGCGGAACACCGTCAATAACCGCCCTCACCGAAGCCGGTACCGACAAGAAACATTCCAGCCGCATCTAAATTTCTCAGCGGAATGCGTCAAATCGCCGACCTGCAAATTGAGCAGCGGAAGTTCGTGCTGTCGTGGGAAGGGGCAGGGTTCGTTTCGGTGACCACCGTCACTGCGCCGACCGATCTACATCGATAGGTTCCCCTCATACATCGAGGCAACTGCCTCACCAACACGGGAGGGAACCATCATGAAGACCATCATTATTGCCGTTGCTCTGGCGGCTTCCACGATTGTGGCTACCGCGCCAATCAGCACTGCTTGGGCCAGACCAAATGGATGTTTTCCACGCGATTGGGAATGCGTAAAGCAGTGCGATCCGCGCGGGCTCGTTTGTCGGTAAACCCACGCTCGAAGTTTCAGGAGGAAGACCAATGAAGACATTCGCAACGAGCGTGGCCGCTACCCTATTTGCAGCGGCAGTCACGGTGGCTGCTGGGAACGCTGTGGCGTCCATTGACAGGACGCTCGAACCTATCTCGCCGGTTCAGAATGGCATCGTCATGCCGCCCATCGAGACACATCGGAGCGGCGTGAAGAAATCCCCTACACTGAGGCCCGGCGAATATCAGGTGGCACCAACCGGTGGGTACTGCCCCCACTGCCGTAAGATTGGCCCTCGCCGTCGTCCACGACCGATGCGGCGATTCCGTATCCGCCGTAGCTAGTAGCTAGCCACGCTTGGGTGGTCGCCTTGGTGTGCGGCCCTAGGGTTACTCGAAAAGCGGAAACAGCACTTCTAACCGCGCCCCGGCGACCGCTCTAGGATAAAGAGAAGGCCCCGCCGGAGCGGGGCCAGTCACAACTACAGAGGAACACTGTCCGCCTTCTGTAGGCGGCTCTCCTGCGACGGGGGAAGCGCGGAACGTGGAGGTGGTCTCTGACGCTCCGGCCTTGATTGGTCGCAGGAGTATTGAAAATATAAGTGCAGAAGGTAATGACGGCAAGTTTCAGGCGTTGCGCTTGTGCTGCCGGTAGGCGTAAAGCAGCTTTTCTATCGTGTCGTCTTCGCAACCCTCGGTGCAATGCCATTGCCCGTGTTTGATATATTTCCATCCCGGGTGCCACTTGGCCGCTGCGTCAGCTTCGATGCGTATCGCCCGGGCCCCGGGGCCAGTCATCTCGTCCAGGAATGCTTGAGCTTCCGTGTTCCCCTTCTCAGCTAGGTACGCTAAGCCCTCGCCCATATTCATATTGGGCTGCCCGGATTCGGCTTGTGCCTGCTTAACCAAGGCGGCTGCAAGTTTCATCGCTGGCCCCTCGGCGAGCTGTTCGCGGGCCTCCATGTGGAGCACTTCGCCATAGGTTTGGAAGGCTTCCTTCAGCTCTGCCAGCGTCACGTCCGGGAAGTCCTTCAGGACCGCCAGGGCCATATCGTAGCGACTAAGCCCTTCAATTTGATAATGTATCGCTCTTTCGACTATTGCTTTAAAGTCAACCTTCATTGTCCTTCCTCGTCGGGGGTGCCTACCTGACAGGCCGCGATGATATCAGGCAGCGCCCGGCCCGTCATCGATCCCCGGATTGCGGAACCAGATGCCGAGATCGTTGGGGCCGCCGCCTTAGATTGCGAGCTAAGTAGTTCATCAACCACCGAGGGAAGGTCGTTTTATTTCACGAACTTCCTAAACCCAATGATGGGACGCTAATTGGCAATTTGTCTGGCCGGCGAAACAATTTCATTAGCGATTCATGAACCTTAATCAGACACTTAATGAGGAATAGTTCAGGGGAAAGCAGGCACACCAAGGGAACCTTGGGGATGTTGTTCGACAAAGCGAGTAAGCTTGAGCGCCGCGTCCAAAACCGCCGTAAGACGCTGGGCAACGGGGTCATATACTTCGCCAGCGGGAGTTACGCAATGGATTGCGTCATCCTCGACTTGTCCGAGAGCGGCGCTCGCATCCGGCCCGCCGACGCCCCCACCTGCCCCGACGAGTTTTTGCTCGACAGCAAGGAAGTTGGCCGGGTTTTCTGTGAGGTCATGTGGCGGCGAAATGACCTCATCGGCGTGAGATTTGTTTGATCTGTAAGTTTTCGCAAGCACCAGATCGAGGTAGCAAAGACGCTCAATCGGATACGGCGCTCCTGGACTCGCGCCGGGCAGTATGGGCGGTCTTGCGCGAATCGCAGTCTTCAATGTCCGCTTTCGGGGGTATAGCGGACATCCCTGAGGGCGCTGACAATGTCTGCTTGTGACCCAGAGCGGACGTAATGGGCGGCCGGCTAGGCAGCAAATTCGTGATACTCACCCGCACCATGCCAGTACGAATGTCGAAGTAGAAGGGTCCGTTCCCACGGCCGCACTCCTCTCTCCAATGCCCCTCTACCCGCGGCGGCGGCTCGTGTGTTCAATGTGCGCGACCAATATAGCGACGAGCACTACGCGGCTCGTGATATGACTGTGCCGGTGCTCGATCGTCAGTCCGGCGTGCCGATCCGAGTTTTCGGCGTCGTGCCGAAAATGTCGCTGACGCCGGGACGTATCTGGCGCGACGCGCCGTCGATCGGCGAAGACACCACCGACGTCCTCTCGACGATGCTGGGCCATTCGGAGGCTTCAATAAACAACCGCGGCACGCGCTGCCGCCAGTTAGGCCTTCTGCGGAGCTTTCCGGTGTGCCTGGGCGGGCGTCTCAGGGCCGGCATTTTGGTAGGCCGAGAGCCGGCGGGCGATGGTACCGGTGGTCTGGGTGCGACGGCAGAGCAGGTTGTAGAAAACGGGGACCACGAACAGCGTCAGCGCGGTTGCCAGCGACAGGCCGGCGACGATCACGATGCCGATGGTGAACCGGCTCTCCGAACCTGCCCCAGACGACAGCACCAGCGGCATCGCCCCCATGACGGTAGACAGCGCGGTCATCAGGATCGGGCGGAAACGGGTCGCCGAGGCTTCGATCAGCGCTTCCTCGAATTCCATGCCCCCGTCGCGCAACTGGTTGGCGAACTCGACGATCAGGATGCCGTTTTTGGCGGCTAGGCCGATCAGGATTACCAGCCCGATCTGGCTGTATATATTGATCGAGCTGCCCGCCGCGAGCAAGCCCAGAAGCCCGCCGACGATCGCCAGCGGCACCGCGACCATGACCACGATGGGGTGGATGAAACTCTCGAATTGACCGGCCAGGACCAGGAACACGATCACCAGCGCAAGTCCGATCATCATCGCCATCGAGGATTTCGATTCCTGGAAGTCGGCGGACTGGCCCTTGTAGCCAATGCCGACCGGGTTCGGGATCTCTTCGCGTACGGTGCGCTCCAGAAACGCAAGCGCCGTGCCCAGCGAATAGCCGGCCGCGAGGTTGGCCTGGATGGTGATCGCGCGCAAACGGTTGTAGCGCGCAAGCGACCCCGCGCCGGCGCGCTCGGTCATCCGCACGAGGTTAGAGAGCGGGATCAGCTCCTGGGTCCGCTCGGAGCGGACGTATAGGTTGAACAGTTTTGACTTTGAAAGCCGGCTCCTGCGGTCGGCCTGTAGGATGACGTGATATTCTTCACCTCGGTTGACGTATGTTGTGACCCGGCGCGAGCCGAACATGGTCTCCAGCGTGCGTCCGATCGCTGCCAGGCTGACCCCAAGCTCGGCTGCACGTGTGCGGTCGACCGCGATGCGCACCTGCGGGCGGGTCTGGCGGTAGTCGGCCTCGACCCCGATGAAGTTCGGGTTCGCCCGCGCCGCCCGCACCACGATGTCGCGCCAGCGCGCGAGCTGGGCGTAGCTCGTGCCCTGGAGGACGAAGGAGACCGCCTTGCCGGCGCCGTGCCGCCCGTAGCCGTGGCGCATCACGGGGAAGGCCCGGACTCCGGGGATCTTCGCGAACGCGCGCCGGAGCTCGCGCATCGCCTGGAAAGTCGAGTGCTTGCGCTGGCCCCACGGCGCCATGACCACGATGCCGCGCCCGGTATGCATTTCCTCGGTGCGCCCGAAGCTGCCCGGCACCCGCGCCAGCACCAGGATCGCCTCGCCCTTCTCGACCTGCCGCATCATCGCCGCCTCGACCTTGCGCATCTGCCGCACGGTGTAGTCGAAGCCGGCGCCCTCGGGGCCCTTGACGATCACAAAGAAGGCGCCGCGGTCGGCGCGCGGGGCGAGTTCTGTAGGCAGCACCCGCATCAGCGCGGCGACCCCGGCGAAGGCCAAGAGCACAGCAGCGATCGAAAAGAACGGGTGGTGCAGCACCCCGGCGAGCGAGCGGCGGTAGAGACCGGTCAGCCAGTCGAAGAATCGGCCGGTCTGACGCGGTAGCCAGGATCGCTCCGAGGACGGGCGCAGGAGCTTGGAACACAGCATCGCGCACAAGGTGAGCGCAACCAAACTGGAGAACAGCACCGCGCCGGAGATCGCGAAGGCGAGTTCGGTAAACAGCCTGCCGACTGCGCTTCCGATGAACGCGAGCGGCATGAACACCGCGACCAGCACCAGCGTGGTCGCAATCACCGCGAAGCCGACTTGGCGGGTGCCGCGGTACGCGGCGAGCAGAGGCGGCTCGCCCATATCGACACGGCGCTGGGCGTTCTCCAGGACCACGATCGCATCGTCCACCACCAAGCCAATCGCCAACACCATCGCCAGCAGGGTGAGCAGATTGATCGAGAACCCGAGCGCCGCCAGCAGCATCGCGCAAGAGATAATCGAAACCGGCACCGTGACTGCCGGAATGATCGCCGCGCGCACGCTGCCGAGGAAGAGGTAGATCACCAACAACACCAACACGATCGCAATTCCGAGGGTGATATAGACTTCCTTTATCGCCGAATCGATGAAGATCGAGCTGTCGAACGAGCGGCCGATCCGGGTGCCCGCGGGCAGAGACTTCTGGATCTTCTGAATTTCCGCCCAGCTCGCACGCGCGACCTCCAATGTGTTCGCGGTCGATTGCTTGACCACTCCCAGCCCGACCCGGGGCTGACGATTGCCGCGGTAGTCGACCCGCGAAATCTCGGATCCAATTTCGACCCGCGCGAGTTGACCGAGCCGGATGAATTCGCCGTTGCGGCCACGGCGGATGATCATCGTGGCGAAATCCCGTGTCGTGCGGAATGCGCGCCGAACCCGGACCGTGAAGTCCCGCTTGGTCGATTCGATGCGGCCGGCGGGCAGCTCTACATTCTTCTCGCGCAGCGCCTTTTCGACGTCACCGACGGTGATGCCGTGGCCGGTCAGCGCGGTGCTGTTGAGCCAGATACGCATGGCGTATCGCTGCTCGCCGCCGATCCGCACCCGCGCAACGCCGTCGACAGTGGCCAGCCGGTCGACGATGTGGCGCGAGGCGTAGTCGGTGAGTTGGCGCGCGTTCATCACTGTGCTGGCGAGGTTGTACCAGACGATCACCCGGGCGTCGGATTCGACTTTGTATATCCGCGGCGCGTCGGCCTCGGTGGGCAGGCTTTGGCGGATGCGCCCGACCCGGTCGCGGATGTCGCCGGCGGCGGCGTCGATGTTGCGGCCGAGCTCGAACTCCACCGTTATGCGTGAATCGCCATCACGGCTGGTCGAGGTGATAGACCGCACACCGGCGATGCCCGCGATCTGGGCTTCGATCAGCTTAGTGATCTTGCTTTCCACGATCGCCGCCGAGGCGCCGGCGTAGTTGGTCCGGACCGAGACGATCGGCGGGTCGATCGCCGGCAGTTCGCGCAACGGCAGGTTGAGGAACGAAATCACCCCGAAGGTCACCAGGAGCAGGCTGACCACAGTCGCGAAAACCGGTCTTTTGATCGAAATATCGGACAGCACCATCGGCTCAGCTTCCCAGATCGGGCCGCACGGTCCGAGTCACGCGCACGCGGGCGCCCGGCCGGAGGCGCGAGGTGCCCTCCACCACGATGCGCATGCCGGGTTTTAGCCCCAAGCGGATTTCGACCATGCCCGGCTGGCGCACGCCTAGCCGCACCGCGACTCGGCGGACCCGTCGGTCGGCCCCGACCACGTATACGAAGGTTTTGTCGCGGATCGGAACGATCGCCTCCTCGGGCACCAGCAGCGCGCGCCGCCGGGCGCGGATCACGTCGATCACGATCAGCATGCCGGACTTGAGTGCGCGATCATGGTTGGGCAGTCGCGCGCGAACGGTCACCGCGCGGGTCACCGGATTGACGCGCGGCGAGACCACCGTAATGCGGCCGGTAAACAGTCGCTTGGGATAGGCGGCGGCGCGGGCCTCGATCTCCTGCCCCTTGGCCAGCGCCGCCATGAAGGTTTCGGGAACCGAGAAATCGACTTTGATCAGCGACAGATCGTCGAGCGTGGCGATCGGAATGCCGGGCTGGATCAAGGTGCCGGGGCTGACCTGGCGGAGCCCAACAACCCCGGCAAAAGGTGCGCGGATCGTACGGTAGGCGATCCGCGCATTGATCGCCGCGATCACGGCCTTCAGCGCCTGCATGCGCGCGGTCGCCTGCTCCAGCGTGGAAGTGGTTGCGGTGCCCCGGTGGGCCAGCTTGGCGATGCGTCCGTGTTGCTGCTCGGCGGCCACGAGATCGGCCTGCGCCTTGGCGAGGAGGGCGCGCTGCTCACGGTCGCGAAGTTTTACCAGAAGCGCGCCTTTCTCGACCCATTGACCCTCGAGGAAATGGATGGTCTCAATAAACTCAGTGACCTTGGCGGTGAGTGTGAGCGATTCGTTCGCGCGCGCCGTGCCGATCGCCTCGATGCGCTCGATCAGCGGACCCAGCGCGGCACGCGCGACCACCACCGGCACCGGCCCGCGAGAGCGATGCCGAGGCGCCTTGGTTGCGTCAGCACTGACGAACAGCCAGCCGACTCCGGCAGCCGCCACCGCCAGGACAAGTAGCGCCACACCTTTCCAAAACACGGCTCGCATGAACGCGCTCTCGCTGGATCGGAATCGAATTCACCCCTGCGACCGCGCAATCTACCCGAAGCGGCGACAAAAGGCATCGCGGTTTAGATTCGAAAGTATCACGTTTTCGGCATCACAGTCGGCGGCGGGGCTGCGTCTGACAGCCAAATCACAGCCTGGTGATTGCAAAATCATGGAGTCCGCTTCGGCGGTTTTCCGGGAGCAGCCATTCTGTGGTCAGCGCACATAACGGTATTCCGCAGGTTATACCGGGGCTGGCCTCAGTCTGAGCGCGTCGATGCGGCGCAGGACATCGGCGAATAAAGCTCTTGGGGTCGTAATACACGAAATTGCCATTGCCTCTGGCCTAACGCTATTGTCCGCTTATGGCTATTAGCGGACATTCAAGATGCCGGCATCAATGTCCGCTTTCGGGGGTAAAGCGGACATCCCTGACGGTATCGCCGACTTCCGCTTATGACCCAAAGCGGACAATGGCGCGTCAGCTGAAACCTAGCTATGCTCGTCCGACGCTGCGCCTTGTGGGGGACCACCCCGCCGCCGCCCCGGCCCTATCTCAGTATATGCTGCCGTCATTACTGCTTGCCGGGCATGAGAGGACCCAAGACCGGAAGCTGCGCCGGTACTTCGGCGCCGATGTGCCATTGCCGTGCCGAAGTTGTATTCAGCTCCGGATGGAATTGCTTGGGTCGTTGCTGCGGATGGGGTTTTCAGGAAGCACAAGTGGGAATCGAGCCGCGAACAGACTAACATGGCAACGGCTGAAGGCTCTGGGAGCAGGTCTTCCGGTGGGGGGGTCGTCCGAGCGCTGGGGCTCACTAGCCATTGCCGCGTTGCTGTTGGTGGCGGCGCTCACTACCTACAGGCGGTTGAGGCCAATGAAATAGAAATTTGGCCCGCCGGCCCCGCCGTTGCGGGCTGTTGATTATAGGCGCGAGCCATGGGGAGTTCTTCAACAGTCTCGGCTACAAACAGACATTCACGATCGAGCGGCTAATGTCCGGTTCCCGCCTGAGCTTCAGCTAGCGCGCGACCATGCGCAGCGAAGTTGCGAGCGTGAAGCGATGTATCTAGTAACGGAACCCCATGAGCAAGGCCTTCACCAAGGAGACTGAGACCGAGGCGGTGGAGCCGGACACCCCGGACCCGCTGCCCAAGGATCTCAAGAACTACGTGACGTCGAACGGCCTGCGCCTGCTGCGGGACGAGCTCGACTGCTTACGCCGGGTCGAGCGCCCCAAGGTGGTCGAGGTGGTGGCCTGGGCGGCGGGCAACGGCGACCGCTCGGAGAATGGCGACTACATCTACGGCAAGAAGCGCCTGCGCGAGATCGACCGCCGCCTGCGCTTTCTCATGAAGCGCATCGAGAGCGCCGAGGTCGTCGACCCGGCGCGCCAAAAAAACCGCGACCAGGTGTTCTTCGGTGCCACCGTCACCTA
>JAPULJ010000630.1 GCA_027295145.1 Alphaproteobacteria bacterium
CTGCCGCAAGGCGAAGGTTGTGACGCGCCCCGGTGTTGTCGCGAGACACCAGCTTGCCTTGGCCGTCCACCGTGTGCCTTGCGGTGAAGCCGGTCGGAGAGCCGGATGCGGGAAATCCGCACGTCCGGTTCGATGAGCGGGGAGGGGAAACGGAGTGATGCCGGACGGCTCAAGCTACCGCGCCCCTCCTCGACTCTACTTTGCAGACACGTTGGAAGCCCACAATTCGCATTACGAAAAACCGCCTCTGAACAGGCTGTGTCAGCCGCTCATATACAGCTGGACAAGGATTGGCGCGGAGCCTGTGCAGAATTTTTTCTGCCCCCTACGGGTTTGTTGGCGCCGAGGTCGGTATTCGATTCGGTCAACGTCGAACGAATATGAAATCGCCGCCGTCGTGACCTAAAGGCCTCCCCGTCGGTCTGGCCAAAGCTCGGCGAGATCCTCGGCGTCCAGTGGCAGCCCGCCCGCCGTAACGTTCTCGCGCAAATGCTCGATGGAGCTTGTGCCGGGGATCGGGAGTATGACGGGTGAACGGTGCAACAGCGCGGCCAAGGCGATCTGGGCCGGCGTCGCGCCATGTTTCGTTGCAAGCCGTCGCAGCATTGGATCGTCCCATGAAATCCCGCCGTCGCCCAAAGGCATCCACGGGATAAAGATAATGTCATTGCGCGTGCAGTAATCCAGGACGTCCGTGTCCCACTGATGGCGGACGTTATAGGGGTTCTGCACCGAGACGATCTCGGCCTCCCCGCGCGCGATCTCGAGTTGGCGCAGATCGACATTCGAGACACCGATATGCTGGATCTTTCCTTCAGTTTGCAGATCCGCGAGGGTGCCGACCGACTCCGCGTACGGCACCCGTCTATCGGGGCAGTGTAATTGATAGAGTTCGATCCTATCGAGGCCGAGGCGACGCAGGCTACCTTCAAGGACCGACCGCAATCGTTCGGGCAGGGCATCAGGCACCCAGGTGCCGAGCCTTTCATGCCGGAAACCGCCCTTGGTGGTGATGATCAGACCATCATAGGGGTGTAACGCCTGACGCAGGGCTTCCTCGGCCGATCCAGAGCCATATGAGTCGGCGGTATCGAAGAAGCTTACCCCAAGACGGGCTGCTTCCTCCAGCAAGGCGACGGCATCGGCGCGGGCCGCACCGAAACCGCGTTCGATCGTGATGTAGAGCGTGCCGAGGCCAATGCGTGGAACCTCGGTTTCGCCAACAGGGATGGTGGAATTCATCAAATTTGTGTTTTTAGGTCCAAACGATGAGGGGATGTGAGAGTTGCCTGCGGGCGAAATGTTCGTCAATCGGATTTACGCCCGTCCGTTGGAGACCGAATGTTAGTTTGGGTGGATGAATGTCGCTTAGAGGTGCCACGGCCGCGCATTGGCGTCCAGCGATCGTCTGGTATGTTCTAGATCTACATCCAGAGAGGCTAGGAGTTCCCCATGTCGATGCTGAAACTCAAGGACGCGGAGATTTATTACGAGGAGTACGGGAAGGGATACCCCGTCCTGCTCTTCGCGCCGGGTGGGATGCGCTCGCGCACCGAGTTGTGGCAAGCGCCAACAGACGGACCACCGCGTGCCTGGAACGACTGGACGGAGGCGCTTGCCGAGAACTACCACGTCATCGCCATGGATCAACGCAATGCCGGACGCTCGCATGGCACGTCCCCGTCAAAAAGCGGACGTCGTTCCGTCGAATGTCGCCTATTGAGGGTAAAGCAGACATGGATTTGTGTCGCTCTAACTTCCGAGTTTAGCCATAAGCGGACTCAAGGTCGTTTGTCGACTCCAGCAACCAGGTTCGGGAAACCCGCACGTACGGTTCGATGAACGGGGAGGGGAAACGGAGCGATGCCGAACGGCCCAAGCCACTGCGCCCTTCCTCGACTCTACTTCGCGGTCCATCGAACGATACCGCTATTTGGCGCCGCGATGCCGATGGTGGGAGCCGTCCACCGCATCAAGAGCGGACCTGTGAGCATGAGCACAAATGTACCCCAATCGAGACACCTGACATGACCGCTACGCGATCACTCCTTATTCACCCACTCGCCGTTTTCCTTGACGAACGGCCAGTCCAAATCGTCGGGCAAGTTGATCGGAGACGCGCTGGGCCGGCAATCGGCGATCTGCTCTTGCGTGAGACCCTTCGCAAAGTCGAGACTCGCGCCGGTGAGGTTCGCGCCGTCGAGGTTCGCGGAAGTGAGGGTCGCGTAAGCGAGGTCCGCGCCGGTGAGGTTCGCAAAGGCGAGGTCCGCGCCAGTGAGGTTCGAGCCGTCGAGGTTCGCGGAAGTGAGGTCCGCAAAGTCGAGACTCGCGTTGGTGAGGGTCGCGTAGGCGAGGTCCGCGCCAGTGAGGTTCGCGTCGGAGAGTTCCGCTTCGGTGAGATTCGCGTCCCTAAGATCAAGCTCCCGAAGCGCGGCGCGTGTGAGGCTGGGCTTGAAATACACCTTATTTTCACGCTCTTTCTGGGCGTCATTTCGTTCGGCAATCACTTGAAGCGCTGCGTGAATATCCGGGCACTGAACCGGCGGCGGCATATCAGTGTTGGCACCAGCGTCGTTTTCCTCCTTGCGGGCATTCTCCGCTTCGCGCCGCGCCTCGGCCCGTTTGGCGGCTTCCTGATAGGGCGGGGTGCGGATGAACTCGGTCAGCACCTCCATGACGGGGATATGATCGCGGTCGACCGAATCCTGAGCGACGCGGGCCAGCGAGCGGATAGCCCCTGTGCGGGCGCGCGGGTTGTCGGCACTCAACATCTCCGCCGCCTTGGCAAACCGGTCGGTGATGTTGCCCTGCTCGGCGATACGCCCCTGCTCCTGTGCAGCGCGGACGTTCAGGAGCGCGATCACGCTGCGCCAAATGCCGAAGACCGACCCGACGACGCCCAACGCCAGGAGGCCGAAGTTGCGCAGCACCTCGCTGCGGCTGGTGTTGACCCCGCCTTGCTGCCAGTAGGTCCAACTCAGCCAACCCTTGCCGAGCACGTAATCGAGCAGAATCAAGATGACTGTTGTTCCTACGACCACGGAAAGGCCAAAAATTGGCCGGTCGAAAAAGGGGTTGCGATTGTTCGGCATCGTGGTGAGGGTAATGGCAATGCAAAAGTCCTGCAATAAAGGTGTGCGCTGGAGTGGTTTGGGCCGCCCTTGAAGCGCGAGTCTTGCGGCACACGGATCGAGAACCGCGACGGGATTGCGGAACCTGTCGCGCAGTTGTAACCTCGACCTTGATGGTTGCCGCGCTCAGATGTGGAGTCGCCGCGCGGCAGCAATCTTAATTGCAGGCCCGTCTAACAGGCTTCAGTGACTCTGGTCAAGGCGGCTCCGTTCAACTAAAGGAGGGCCTTTTCGTGCCTAAACGATACGACACGTATAAGTACCAGTTCAAGGTTGGCAACAAAATCGTTCATGGCGGCATTACGAACGATCTTGAACGCCGGGAACAAGAACACAAACAAGACCATCCTAAGGGCCACATCACACAGGTGGGACGCAAAACCACCGAAGAAGCAGCGCGCAAGTGGGAAAAAGAAAAGGGCTACACCTAATCGGGTTCGGCCTCGTCATCCGAGACGGGGCCGCATTCGAATCGCCCGCCAACAAGCCGCGCACATACCCGTGATCGCCGCCCCCTTGT
>JAPULJ010000631.1 GCA_027295145.1 Alphaproteobacteria bacterium
TTCGTAAGGCCGGTCTCGATATTCCCAGACTGATGGAGCGGCGAATGTCGGGTCTTGGCCGAGGCTGTCGAAGAAGTCTGAGAGGGTCCATTTTGGAGTGCCGCGATAGAATGCGATTCTAGAATGTGACAAATATCGGAAAAACATTCCAGTCAAAGGCCCGCTGAGGAATCGAATTCTAGGGTTTGGCTCCGATCAGACAGGGCACGGAGTTGTTCGACAGCCTCAGCCATTAGCGGTCATTCACGGCCCGTCAATTGACACCGCAATTTGGCACATTGCGATGCCGGCGGCGGGAGCCGTCCAACGCATCAGGAGCCGACATTGACGCTGCCTGGAGAGGTCAAGCAATTATCGCAGACCTTGCCACGGAAGAAGCTGGTCAAGATCGGCGCCAAGGTCGCCGGCTATGGTCGCTGTTTCACTTTCCAACGGCCCGAGATGGCCGTATCGACAGACCTATTCCGGGAAATCCAGAGCCGGATTGACGCTCTGCGAGCAAGACCTGCTCCGGCGTAGGCCGAGGAAATCCAAGGCGAGGCACAAACGAAGAAGTTGGTGTGTTTGGAAACGCCAAAATTGACCGAATGGATTTCCGAACACGGCCCAATCACCAAAATCGGACTGTCGGTTGGCCGCGGAGGGAAAAATACCAATGGCGGCGCCATTTTGGTACCATCGCCCTGGACTTGAAGGTTATCTGGGAAATGCCAGATCAACGCATCAAGCATGAGACGCGATCAGGGAGGGAGCGATGACCGAGAAAACAGTGTTTGGAGCCTGTCCGCACGATTGTCCGGACACCTGTTCGATGCTAACCACAGTGAAGGACGGCAAGGCGATCGAGGTGCGCGGCAATCCCGATCACCCGTTCACCCAGGGCGGCCTGTGCGTCAAGGTCAACAACTACCAGGACCGGGTCTATTCGAGCGACCGGGTGCTCTATCCGCTCAAGCGCGTTGGCGCGAAGGGCAGCGGCGAGTTCGAACGGATTTCGTGGGACCAGGCGCTCGATGAGATCAAGACGCGCTGGACCGCAATCATCGACCAGCACGGGCCGAGCGCGATCCTGCCTTACAGCTATCTCGGCACCGAAGGCCTTCTGAACGGGCTGAACGCGGGCGACGCCTTCTTCAACAAGCTCGGCGCCTCGATCTCGGAACGCACCTTCTGCGATTCCGGCGCGATCACCGCCTTCTTCATGACCTGCGGGCCGACCGCGGCGGTCGATCCCGAGAGCTTCGTGCATTCGAAATATATCGTGCTCTGGGCGATTAACACGATCAGCACCAATCTGCACCACTGGCCGTTCATCGCCAAGGCGCAGGAAAACGGCGCCAAGGTGGTGGTCATCGACCCGATCTCGACGCGCACGGCCAAGAAGGCCGACTGGCATATCGCGATCCGGCCGGGCACCGACGCGGCGCTGGCGCTCGGCATGATTAACGTGATCACGGAAGAGGACTTGGTCGACCACGACTATGTGGAGAAATACACGGTCGGCTATGACGAGTTGAAGGATCGCGCGGCTAACTTTCCGCCCGATAAGGTGGCGCAGATCACCGGCATATCGGCCGACGATATTCGCACCCTCGCCCGAGAGTTCGCTACCACGCAGCCGTCGGTGATCCGCATGGGCGTCGCGATCGAGCGTAACGCCAGCGGCGGCAACGCGGTGCGTGCCATGTCGTGCCTGCCGGCGCTGGTCGGCTCGTGGCGACACTGCGGCGGCGGCATTCTGCACATGCCGATCTGGGCGTTCCCAGTGAACTGGGACGGGTTGAGCCGGCCCGATTGGATCCGCGAGGGCACGCCGGTGATCAATCAGTGGCGGCTGGGCGCGGCGCTGACCGGCGAGCTCGAGACCAAGATCCAGTCGCTGTTCGTCTACAACTCGAACCCGGCGGTGGTCGCGCCCGAGCAGGACAAGTTGCTCGAGGGCCTGGCGCGCGAGGACCTTTTTACCGTGGTCAGCGAGCACTTCATCACCGATACCGCGCGCTACGCCGACATCGTGCTGCCGGCGACCACTCAGCTCGAGCAGTTCGACGTGATGTTCTCGTGGGGGCACTTGTATCTCACCATCAACGAGGTGGCGATCGCGCCGCTCGGCGAGGCGGTGCCGAATACCGAGATGTTCCGGCGCGTTGCCCACGCTATGGGCTTCAACGATCCCTATTGGGACCGGACGGACGAGGAAATGGCCCAGGACGCGCTCGACTGGAGCAACCCGGTTCTCGACGGCATCGATCTCGACCTGCTGCGCCAGCATGGTTACGCCCGGCTGAAAGTGGGCTCACCCGACGAGTTCGTGCCGCATCGCGAGGGCAATTTCCCGACGCCGTCGGGCAAGGTGGAGTTCAAATCATCGATGGCGGCGGGCGGCGACATGGTGCTACCACTGTTCCGGCAGGGCTACACGGGCAACCAGCGCGGCGGCGAGATCGACCCACTGCCCAATTACATCCCGCCGAACGAGTCGCCACAAACCAATCCGGAGCTCGCGGCGCGCTATCCGCTCAACATTCTGTCGCCCAAGAGCCACGCCTTCCTCAACTCGTCCTACGGCAATCTGGACGCCCAGCTGCACCATGCCGGCGAACAGATGGTGATGATCAGCCCGGACGACGCGAAGGCGCGCGGCATCGCCGACGGCGACGCGGTAAGGGTGTTCAACGACCGCGGCGCGTTTGAGGCGGTGGCCCGGGTGAGCGACGACGCCCGGCCCGGGGTGGTCGTGGCACCAGTCGGCTATTGGGCGAAAGACAGCCGCAATGGGCGCACGGTGAACGCGATCAACCCGCCCGCCTTTGCCGACTACGGCAACGCGCCGACCTTCTCGGACACCCTGGTCGAGGTGACGAGCGCGGCCCAAGCGGCGGAATAGCGCGTCCCGAGACCCGCTTCGGGTCACCGGCCAAGCGGCGTCGCCCCGGCGGCGGCGCTTGGCTTTACGCTAATGGATGTGTGTCAACAGCGGCCGACGGGCTCGCGCTCATACGCAGGCAGCGCGATCGCCACCGTCGAAAACGCTCGTCGTTCGCAACACTTGGCGCTTTCTCCGCAAGGTCGGCCACGCTACCCCAGTCATTTTCGATCCA
>JAPULJ010000632.1 GCA_027295145.1 Alphaproteobacteria bacterium
CCCTCGACAAGTTACTGGAAGATGACCCCGACTTCAGCCCGCATGCCGCACTGGCGGCTTGGTACCCGCTAAACCCCGAAGCGCTGCGGCCCCTGTACAAGACGTGGATCGAGGGTCTTCGCAAGGCTGGCCTGGACATCCCCGATGAGCCGGCGGCGGCTAAATGACACTTCGTCATGCGGGGCAAATCGGCCGCGCCCCGAACTTCCGCTTCTGGCTAAACCCGGAAGAACCGGGGACGCTCCCGATTCGTCCGCTGTACCCCCAGCTCCGGTCCTTCGCGCCTCGAACTTCCGCTTTCCCCAGCAACGGACCCGAACCGGTCGGTTTGAGAAGGACCGCACGTGACCCGTTGCGGACCTTTCGGTTTCCATCGGTGAAGGCTATTCCAGCTCGTCCAACAGCGCCTTCACCTGTCGCCGGGCGGCGGGGACAAGGACGGAAAACTCTGCTACGAGTTGCCACTGTAAAATGTATGGAAAAGCAGCAGACCAAATTGGCGTCTTGGGAGTCGCATGTGATGGGCATGTTGCGTTTGCGGCGCGAGCGCGCGCCGCGACAGTTCTCAACGGGCGCTGACATCGCGACCGGCCCCAAACACAGCGTGACACCCGGCGTGATGGCGCTGTCGGAGCATGACGCCGGCAATCTGATCGGCCAGCTCAAGGCGTTCGGCGCCACTCGCTGGCGCAGCATCACCCAGCTGCTGGTCACGGCGGTTGCGTTCGTCGCGCTCTGGCTGGGCATGTGGCTGTCCCTCGACCACGGCTATTGGATCACGCTGCTGCTCGCCTTGCCGGCAGCGGGCTTTCTCGTCCGCCTTTTCATCATCCAGCACGATTGCGGGCACGGATCCTACTTCCGCTCGCGCCGCGCCAACGATATCGTCGGCCGTGTCCTCGGCGTGATCACCCTGACCCCCTACGATTACTGGAAGCGGGCCCATGCGACCCACCATGCGATGTCGGGCAACCTCGACGGCCGCAGCGTCAGCGACATCGACACCTTGACGGTGAAGGAATACCGCGCGCTCACACGGTGGCGGCGTCTCGTCTACCGATTGTTTCGTCATCCGCTGGTCCTGTTCGGGTTGGGCCCGGGATATCTTTTCGTCATAACGCACCGCCTTCCACTCGAGCTGCCGCTGCTGCGCACCGGCCTCTGGCGCGGCGTCATGGCGACAAATGTGGCGATCACCGGCCTTCTCGTCGCCCTGGCGGTACTGATCGGCCCGATAGCGCTCACTATGATCCACTTGCCGTTGGTTTTGCTGGGGTCGGCGACCGGCGTCTGGATGTTCTTCGTCCAGCACCAGTTCGAGGACACCTATTGGGAGCGGGGCGAGAATTGGGATTTCGTCCAGGCGGCGCTTCGCGGCAGCTCCTACTATCGCCTGCCAGGCGTGCTGCAGTGGATGACCGGTCATATCGGCCTGCATCACGTGCATCACCTGTCCAGCAAAGTACCGAACTACCGGTTACAGGAATGCGTCGACCGTATTCCAGAACTTAAGTGCGTGCAGCCGATAACCATGCTCGGCAGCCTCGGATGCGCGCGGCTCGCCTTGTGGGACGAGGATTCCCGGAAGTTGATCAGCTTTCGCGACGCGGTCGGCCTGATACCAAAGCCGGCGCCTTTGGGCTAGCTCGGTCAAGCGCGGACGGTCGAGTTTGAGGATGCGCTTATAGATGTCTGCTCTTGGCTACAAACGCTGGTTTGGCGGCGGCCGAAAACCGGTCCGTTGTGGTCCAAAACTTTGCTCACGGACCGAACCGGGCGTTCTCGGAGTAGAGCCGACGCGAATCGGCTGGATATCGGATGCAACGGTTTGACCCTCACCGGGCCTTAATTGGCTGTCGTCTTGTTGGTGGACCGTGTGCAAGGCAAGATCGCTGAGGGCCTCAATAAAGAAGACATTATGAATGACGCATATCCACTGGCAATGTCGACGGACGAGATTGATCGGCTTCGCATGCAAAGTGACCTGTTCCGGCGAAATGCGGATTCTATGCTGACAGAAGTCGGCGTTCAACCGGGTTGGCGGTGCTTGGACCTTTGTTGTGGAATCGGTGGCATAACTGACCTGCTGAGTTTGCACACTGGGCCAGATGGCGAATGTGTCGGGTTGGACGTTGATAAAACCAAGCTCGACGTCGCTTCCAAATGGGCCGAGTCTTTGGGATTGAAGAACGTTCATTTTGTCCAAGGGGATGCATTCGAAACTGGATTGGAACCGCAGTCATTTGATCTTGTTCATACGCGCTTCGCGCTCGGCATTGTGCCCAACGGCACCAAGATCTTCGACCACGCGTTAGGACTTGTACGCCCGGGCGGCGTTGTATTTTTTGAAGAGTGCGACGTAGACGCCTACTCGTGCTTCCCGGAGCACCCTCTCTGGAATTTGGCATTGGAGACTGTTGTGTCTTGCTTTCACCACCTCGGGTCCGATCCCATGCTTGGTCGAAAGCTCTACACCATGCTTCATCGGGCTGGCGCAACGAATATCAGAGTACGGCCTGTGCGATACGCACTAAGATCGGGGGAGCCGATGACGTATCATTTGCCGCTGACACTGTTCGCCATGCGTGACACAGTTGTGTCACTCGGTCTCATGAAGCCGGAGCAGCTGGACAAAACGGTCGAAGCACTGATGAAACATCTCTCGGCCCCCGCAACCTTATCAATGCCCTTCACGATGGTCCAAACGGCGGCTGTCATTTGAGGAGCCTCGACGTCCGGAAGTGGCTATTCGCGTCGGTTCCGGGCACCGCCAGAAAGGTCCGGTGTACCCCCGACTCCGGGCCTTTTAGCCTCGAACTTCCGCTTTCCCCATGTGTGGACGGCTCCCGTTTGGCAAGGGTTTCCGTGATGTTGATGCAAAGCTGGTCGGGTGCAGCCATGTGTCCGGCCTGTCTTGTGCGGCACATGGACGGATACAGGCCGGTGCGTTACTATCCGAGCGTCCCGTCTTGACCGCAGTTGCCCGCGCTGCCTCGGCGGCGTGGCAGTCGGAGTGGTAGGAGTGGGCCACACATGCGAGTCAGCACGCCGTTTCTGAAG
>JAPULJ010000633.1 GCA_027295145.1 Alphaproteobacteria bacterium
GCCCTGCTGTCGATTCCGGTGCACCAACGATATCGCCTACCTGAACTGACGCCACAGCAGCAAAAGGACCGCACGCTGGCCACGATCGTCGACCAGCTAATTGGGCTGACCAGCCGGCAGCCGGTCGTGTTTATATTCGAAGATGCCCACTGGATCGACCCGACCTCGCTGGAGCTGTTGGAACTGGTTGTCGAGCGAATAACCGACTTGCCGGTGCTCATGGTTATCACCTACCGGCCGGAGTTCGCGGCTCCCTGGATCGGCAGCGCCCATGTCTCCCTGCACGCCCTAAAACGTCTGACACTGCGCGAGAGCTTGGCGATGGTCGCGCGGGTGACTGGCGAGCGTTCGCTGGCGCCCGACGTGCTAGCGCAAATCGCCGAACGGACCGACGGGGTGCCCCTGTTCATCGAGGAACTGACCCGCTCTGTGCTTGAATCGGGCGCTGATCTAAGCGATGGCGAGGCGCCCGCAGCGAGCGGCCAGAGCGTCGATCTCGCTGTTCCGGCGAGCCTTCAGGATGCGCTGGAAGCGCGGCTCGACCGTTCGCCGGCGGTGCGCGAAGTGGCGCAAGTGGGTGCTGCGATCGGGCGTGAGTTTCCCTACGATTTGCTGGCGCGTGTTGTCTCTCTCGCAGCTGTGGAACTCGACGCCGCACTCGACGACTTGGCCGGCTCTGGGCTGATCTTCGCCCGTGGTGCGCCACCCAATGCGAGCTACACCTTCAAGCATGCACTGATCCAGGACACCGCCTACGACTCGATGGTGCGCAGCACACGGCACGACACCCACACACGCATTGCCAACAGCCTGATCGAACTTAGATCCGACATCGAACAAACGGCGCCGGAACTGTTGGCGCACCACTATAGCGAAGCTGGTCAACCGGAAGAGGCCATCGACTGGTGGACCCGCGCCGGCCAGGCGGCGTCGGCAAGGTCGGCCAATCCGGAGGCCGTGGCACTGCTGGAGCGCGGCCTTGACCTGGTTGGCGAGTTACCGGTGTCGAAAGCGCGCGACCGGCGCGAACTCGCCCTGCAGACTGCCCTCTTTAGCCCGCTGATCAGCGTCAAGGGCCAGTACTCGGCGGAACTGGAAGCCGCATTCACCAGAACCCTGGAACTTTGCGAAAAGGTGGATGCGCCCGATGAAATGTTCCGCGCATTACACACGAAATCTCTGTTCCACGCGATGCGTGGGCAGCATTCGCCGGCAAATGACGTGGCGGTGGATCTTGTGCAGCGCGCCGAAGGAAAGTCCGATGAAGGCGCGCTAATGGCGGGCCATCGAATGGTTGCCGTGACGCTATTGTTGCTGGGGCGGGTCGTCGAGGCACAAGAACACATCGACATCGTGCTATCGAGGTTCGACCGTGCCCGGCACGGCCACGTGATGGTCACGTACGGTCAGGATCCCGAGGTTACCTCAGAGGGTTATAATTCTGTTTGCCAATGGGTATTAGGCTGGCCCGATAAAGCCCGCGCCGCGAAGGAGCGCGCAATTGAACAGGCTTTGGAACTCGACCACGTCAATACAATTGGCGTCGTACTGTCCTGGAGTATCACTTTCCAGTCGATTAGCCGTGATACCGATGGATTACGGCGGACCTGCCAACATTTCCAAGCATTGACCTCTCACCACAAAATGCCGATCTGGGAAGCGCAAGAGCGGCTCGCCAATGCGGTGATGGAAAGCAGAGACAGGCCTTCCCACCAGACCGCAACGGAACTGCATGGTGCGTTGGAGCAATACGAATCGCTGACGCGCGGCCTTTCGATGATGTTCCCGATTTATTGGGCGGGGTATCTCGCCGAAAATTATCTTGCGATTGGCGATCCGGCCAAAGCATTGGACGCTATCGAGAAGGGCTCTGGATTCGCTAAAGCGTCGGGCGAGCAGTGGAGTGATTCCGAACTCTTTCGTATGCGCGGTGCGGCGTTGGCTTTGCGCGATGGCGTCGACGGCAACGACGAAGCTGAAGGCTGTTTGCGGTGCGCTATCGACGTTGCTCGCTCACGCCAAGCAAAATCCTTCGAATTGCGTGCGGCGACTTCGCTCGCGCGCTTCCTGCGCGATCAGGGCCGGTCCGCCGAAGCCTACGAAACATTGGTGCCCATCTATGACTGGTTCACTGAGGGCTTCGATACACCTGACCTGAAGGACGCCAAGGTGTTGTTGGACGAACTTTCGTAGGTCTGGAGCTCATCAATATATTGCAGTGCAAGAGTCCGTTGTTGGCTAATAACGGACATGAACGGGCATTCAGATTACGTCCGTTGTTACCCCGAAAGCGGTCATGGAATCGCCGATGTCCGTTTTTCCGCTGATTATGTCCGTTATTGGGGGTAAAGCAGACATTATTCGGAATGGGGTTTTCGTCCGCTTTTGACCCAAAGCGGTCATGTGGAGTGCTACAGCTGTCGCCTGCCGCCCGATTCGTAGCCGGCCACCACCCGACAAGCGCCGTGGGCTGTCTCGGCACGTCAGCGGAATATCTGGAAAATGTGGTCGCCGGCCTTGACGAACTCGGCATCCGCGACGCTAAGCTGCTCGATAGGCACCGGCGAGTGACCACGTTGCGGGAAGTCGATCGAGAAATTAGCCGGTAACGAGGGCTAAAACTTGATCTGCGGTTCGTTTATGAACAACCCCTGCTGCCGCTGGTTCTCCCGGTACAGTTCGACCTGTTTCGCGGGTACTTCGGCAGGATCGCAATACACGTAGCTCGGTTTTGTCGGTCCGTCGACACCGTTGAAATCGCTGCACTGTTTCTTTTTGTTTTTATGACCTCGCCTCCTTCTCCACTGCCCAAAGCGGTCGAGCGATTCTTTAGACAACAGTTGTTGAATTTCCTCATCCGTGAGTTCTTCCGGAGCAGCTTCGGCAGGGACGACCTCTTCAGAAGGGGCTTTGACAGCAACGCCTTCGCCAGAAGCAGCCTCGGCCTGTACTGGAACGCCTTCCCGCACTGCGAAGCTTTCCTGCGCCTTCAGTACACCGGCAGGTGCGACCACAGCAAAAACTAGGATTCCGAAACCAGTTGCTGCACCAAAGAGTTCTTTAAACATCTGTCCCTGCCTAATTCCTATGTCAGTGGGGTGATGTTACGGAAAATCGTTGTCGTAAGCAATTTACTGGCGGTTACGCCGCGTAAGGCGCGGCAACGCCTCCGCTACTACGCATATTTAACGCTATTTGGTCGCGTTCCACCACATTGATACGGAAAAGGAATAAATGGGTGTGAAAATGTGGCCCGTGCACCAAGAGTGCCTCGCCAACAATTGGCCGGACACTTCAGAATTGGGCAGCGCAACACCAGTAAAGCGATCAAAAGGTTTTTGGAAATTTTACCCCAACACACCGTCAAGCGGACCCCCACCATATTGCCTTTGCGGATTGACGACGACCTCAATCTTGTTCTCGACAGCGTATCCAATGCCGTGCTGCCGCAGGGATAGTTCTCCCAAGAGAAAAGTCTCGTTCGAGCGGTTTTCCGCCATCAATCAATGTCTGTTATTGGCTATTACGGACATGATCGGGCATTCAGATTACGTCCGGTTTACACCCGAAAGCAGACATGCCGCATCGATGTCCGTTATCGGGGTAAAGCGGACATAAACTCCAGAGCGGCTAATGTCTGTTCCTGACCCAAAGCGGACATTCAGGCTCGATGGACTTACTCGCCGGCCGCCAAGAATTGTCGAATCTCCTCGAGGAAGCGGGGCCACTCCATTTCATCAGATAGGATGATGTGGTTGCGACCCTCCAGTGGGACGAAGCGGGCATCGGGGATCGCCGCCGCTATCCTTCGGCCCTCCTCAAGTGGATGCATAGCATCGTCGCGCCGGTGGATGACCAGGGTCGGTTGGCTGACTTCAGGGAGCAGCGCGGTAACTTCGATGTGGTCTAACACGTCCCTTATCCGGAGTGCGTTCTCGGCGGACGTGGAAAATCGCTGCATCTCGTTCCACCACCGGATCTGCTCTGGATCGCCATCGGGCACGAGATGCGAAGTGAAAATCTGACGAAAGGCCGGGTTGTCGGACCCCCAACCTTGCCGGATCAGGGTTCGGATCGCTTCTGCTTGATCGCGTTGAACCGACGATCCGCGTTGCAGTCGGCCTCGGGCGAACCCACCATAGAGAATCAGTCGGCTCACACGTTCCGGATGCCGCACCGCATAGGCGATAGAGATCGCGCACCCTTGTGAGACCCCGAACAGAGGGAAACGGTCCAGCCCGGCGGCATCGACTACGGTTTCGAGGTCGCTGACGAATGCATCGAAGGAAATCTCGGCCACATCCCAGTCGGATAGACCGTTGCCACGCGCGTCGTACCGCACAAGCAGATGATCCCGAGACAATTCGTGCCACCAAGGACTGTAAACGGGGCTGGCCCAATCGTATTCGAGATGGTTGAGCCAATTCGCAGTCTTGACCAAGGGCGGACCTCCACCGACCGTGGCGTAAGCGATTTGAACACCGTCAGCGGCACTACAGAAGCGAATTTCCTGATGCGGTCTATCCGGAATCTCGGCTGGTGTCTTACGATCCTCCGCCGCACCCGCGCGCATGGCGCGATAAATGCGGATCGGCTTGGCGATGTTTTTGACAGTGTGCATGCCGAGGTCGTCGAACTGTCCTTCGACCTTGCCTTCAATCTGATCGTAAACACTCGCAGAAACATAAACCTCGTTCGGCCCACAGAGCTCTTCTAACCGGGCGGCAACGTTGACCCCGTCGCCGAATATGTCGTCGTCCTGCACGATCACATCGCCGAGATTCACGCCTATCCGAATGGCGATGCGCCGGTCTTCCGGTGTGTCGACGTTTCGGTTCTGCATGCCTTCTTGCACCTCAATGGCGCAGTTGACCGCGTCCACGACGCTTGAGAATTCGGCCAAAAGCCCATCGCCCGTGGTTTTGACGACGCGCCCGTGACGTTCGGTGATCGCGGGCTCGATGAGTCCTGTGCGATGGGCCGTCAGCGACGCAAGCGTGCCCTCCTCGTCAATGCCCATCATCCTCGAATAGCCAACAACATCGGCAGCGAAGATGGCAGCTAGGCGTCGTTGTACGGAATCGGCGGGCACGAGATTCTCTTAGACATGCGTTGGGAGTAAAATTCTACGCGGGCGTCAAGAGTGAGTCCATGAGGGCCGAATAACGTCTTCGCGCCTTAGCTGAGGCCGCAGCGGCGAACTTCCTGCGTCCGTTGTCGTCGCAACTTGGACATCAGCTTCGCAGGCTGAACGGCTGTTATTGGCTAATAACGGACATGAACGAGCATTCAGATTACGTCCGTTGTTACCCCGAAAGCGGACATCAAATTACTGATGTCCGCTTTACACCCGTTAACGGACATTATTCGGGTAGGCCAAATTGTCCGTTCCTGACCCATAACGGACATCGCAGCGCCGGAGGGAGTTGGTGTTCAACCGTCCTCGTCGGTGACCTCGCCACCGTCATCGTCGTTATCGGAAGCGATCGCGGGACGCTTATCGACGACCTCGTCGATGAGGCCAAATTCCTTAGCTTCCTCAGCGGTATAGAAGCGGTCCCGCTCGAAAGCCTCGGCGATAGCGTCGATATTTTGTCCGGTATGGGTGGCATAAAGTTGGTTCAATCTTTCGCGGAGCAACA
>JAPULJ010000634.1 GCA_027295145.1 Alphaproteobacteria bacterium
TGCAGCGGTGATCGCAGCCCTGCTGGATCTCGACGAAAGCGCGGGTGCGGCCATCGAAGCCGCTGAGCAAGTGTCCCGCCGTCTCGCGGGCTGCCATGATGTCGCCGACGACGACCGGCTCAACAGCGTCGGGCGCGAAGCTCGCGGCCTGCAGTTTTTCGAGGTTGCCGATGACCCGGTCGACTTCCGGCATGCCAGCGAAGCCCAACGGGTCGATCTGGGCGGCGCAGCCGGTGACGATGATGCGCGCGCCGGGGCGCTTGCGCCGCGCCTTGCGGATCGCCTGGCGGGCCTGGCGCTCGGCTTCGGTGGTGACCGCGCAAGTATTGATGATGACCGCATCGCTCAGCCCGGCCTCGCGCGCGAGCTCGGCCATCACCGCCGATTCGTAGGCATTGAGCCGGCAGCCCAGGGTGATGATTTCGGCTTCGATATGCGCTGTCACGGCTGGCTGGCCTCCAGCAGGGCCTCGTCGAACTCGCCGGTGAAGCTGGTGGCGACGGGGCCGGTCATCAGCACGTGGCCGTTCTCCAGCCATTCGATTGCCAGCAATCCGCCGTCGAGTTCAACCTCAATCTTGCGGTCGGTCAGCTGCCGGCGGCTGCCAGCGACGGCGGCGGCGCAGGCGCCGGAGCCACAGGCGCGGGTGATCCCGGCGCCGCGTTCCCAGACACGCAAGCGCAGGCGGTCGGTGGCACGCACCTCGGCAACGCCGATATTAGCGCGCTCGGGGAACATCTCGTGGCGTTCGAGCTTGGGCCCCAGTCTCTCCAGGTCGATGGCGCCGGCGTCCTCGACGAAGAAGACAGCGTGGGGGTTGCCGATACTGACGCCCACCGGGTCAACGAGCGCTCCCTCGGCGATGCCCAGATGCAGCGTGTCGCCGGCCTGGCCCAAGGGAATGTCGCGCCACTCGGTTTTTACGAGCCCCATATCGATGCATATTTCGCCGTTTGACGAACAGTCGGCATCCAGTAGCCCGTGCCCGGTTTCGAGCACGAGATGCTTGGCCCCAGTTTCGCCCATCAGCAGCGAGGCAACGCATCTTGTGCCGTTGCCGCATGCCGCCGACGTGCCGCCGTCGGGATTGAAGAAGATAAGTTCGGCATCGGCCAGCCCGGTTTCGGACCTGCCAATGACGATCACCTGGTCGCAGCCGATGCCGGTATGGCGGTCGGCCACCGCGCGGGCCAGCGCCGGCGTCACCGCGTCGCCATTGGCCCGCCGGTCGAGGACGACGAAATCGTTCCCGAGCCCGTGCATCTTGATGAATTTCCGGTCCGACATGACCGGGATATATGGGCCCAATCAGCAATTATTCCAAGCATATTAGGGCGCCCCCAAGCGAGCGGCGGTAGGCGTTTCCTATGGTGTCGTGAGCGTGGCATCGCCGGCGTCTGGACAGCGCACTTGCCTTGCGAAATCTGCCTTCGGATGGACTTTCAGTGTGCTATCGATACTGGGCGCGTGGTGCAGGACATCCGATCCTGTCCATAAAGGAGATATGGCAAGTGTCAGGCGAACAATCGGAAAGCAGCGCCAGGCCCCATATTTTCTTTGAAACCCTGGTGCGCCCGTCATCGTCAAACCACTGGCTAGTTGCGCCACAAGGGTTTCCCGGGAACCCGGATGAGACAGCGCCCGGTTACCCGGTTCCGGTTGAACGCCTCCAAAACGCCTTCGAAGACGTCATTGGCGCTCTCAAATCCGTGCGACAGGTGAACCGGGATGGGGGACTGACCCGTTACGTAGACAAGACGGCACTATTTCACTTTAAGGACGACATCCGCGTCCAGTTCCTGTCCCAGGTTCCCGGCAACTCCAGCCTGGCGATGTATTCGGCCTCCCGCATCGGCTTCCTGGACCTTGGAGCGAACCGAAGGCGCCTGCAGCGTTGGCTGGGCCTGCTGAGCGATCGGCTCGCATAGACAGCCTGTCACTCTTGACAGAACCCCCCGCCAACCATAGCTTTGCGCTGTCTTTCCCCGGATCGCAAGCCCGTGATCCGCTCCCGAGGGGGCCCGTCCGTCCGCGAGTTTCGTGCACGGGCGCGTTTGACGTTTGGTCCGCTCGAAGAACGAGGTTTCTAAGGCGTGTTTGAAAGTCTGACCAGCCGGCTCGGCGATATATTCGATCGCCTGACCAAGCGTGGCGCGCTGTCCGAAGACGATGTCGGCGCGGCTTTACGCGAAGTGCGCGTGGCCCTGCTCGAAGCCGATGTCGCGCTGCCGGTGGTCAAGGACTTCATCGACAAGGTCAAGGAGCGCGCTGTCGGCCACGAGGTGTTGAAAAGCGTCGCCCCGGGCCAGCAGGTCATCAAGATCGTCCACGACAATCTCATCGAAATGCTCGGTGAGAGTGAGGAGATCAATCTGCGGGCCAGCCCGCCGGTGCCGATCCTGATGGTCGGATTGCAGGGCTCGGGCAAGACCACGAGTTCGGCCAAACTGGCCCTGTGGCTGACCAAGCGCGAGCGCAAGAAGGTCATGATGGCCTCGCTCGATACGCGCCGCCCGGCGGCGATGGAACAACTCGCTCAGCTCGGCGTCCAGGCTGGCGTGGCGAGCTTGCCGGTGGTTTCCGGCGAGCCGCCGGTGGCCATCGCCAAGCGCGCCATCCGCACCGGTAAGCTCGAAGGCTACGATGTCGTCATCCTTGATACTGGTGGGCGTTTGGCCATCGACGAGACGTTGATGAGGGAAGTCGCCGAGGTCAGCAAGGCGGTCGATCCGGCCGAGACCTTGTTGGTTGCCGACGCCATGACCGGCCAGGACGCGGTCACCATCGCCACCGAGTTTCGCGAAAAGGTCGGCATCACAGGCATCCTCCTGACCCGTGTGGACGGCGATGCCCGCGGTGGCGCGGCGCTGTCAATGCGGATGGTGGCGGGTTGCCCGATCAAGCTGATCGGTGTCGGCGAGAAGCTCGATGCGCTGGAGGCCTTCCATCCCGACCGTATCGCCGGTCGCATTCTCGGCATGGGCGACGTTGTCAGCCTGGTCGAGAAGGCCAGCGAAACGATCGAGCTGGAAGAAGCCGAGGCATTGGCCCGCAAGATCGAGAAAGGCCGTTTCGATCTCGATGACCTGCTCAAGCAGTTGCGCCAGTTGAAGAAAATGGGCGGGCTCGAAGGGCTTCTATCTCTCCTGCCGGGGGTCGGCAAGATGAAGAAGCAGATGGACCAAGCCAATATCGACCCCGACATGATCAAGCGTCAAGAGGCGATCATCCTGTCGATGACGCCGCGCGAGAGGCGCAATCCTAAGATCATCCACGCCTCGCGCAAGCAGCGCGTCGCCAAGGGTTCCGGGACGAGTGTCCAGGAGATCAATAAGCTTCTCAAGCAGTGGATGGAAATGTCGAGGATGATGAAACGCATTGCCAAGATGTCCAAGAAGGGCAAGCTGTCGGGCGGGTTGCCACCTGGCGGAATGCCCCCTGGCGGGTTGCCACCGGGAGGGCTGCCGCCGGGCTTCCCGCCGGGCGGATTGCCGCCGCGCTAATACGAACGCCGCGCCAAAACGAACGATGAAAATTCGAAAAACCAAGTTCATGGAGAGAAACCGCAAATGTCATTGAGAATCCGCATGGCAAGGGGCGGGACCAAGAAACGTCCCTACTACCGCATCGTCATCGCCGACTCGCGCACCCCGCGCGACGGCCGCTTCATCGAGAAGGTCGGCTCGTACAACCCGATGGTAGCCAAGGACCATCCCGACCGGATCAAGCTCGACGACGAGCGGATTAAATATTGGCTCGGGGTCGGGGCCCAACCCTCGGAGCGGGTGGCGCGTTTTCTCGGCGCCGCCAAGCTGGCGCCGAAACCGAAAATCCCGGAGCAGACCAAGCAGCACCTGCCCCGCGCCCGCACCCTCGAAAAGCTGAAGGAAGCCGAGGAGAAGAAGGCCGCCGCTGCCGAAGCGGCCGCCGCCGCGCCGCCGCCAGAGGAAGCACCGGCCGAAGCGCCCGCCGAAGCCCCGGCCGAGGAGGCCTCCGCTGAGGAAGCGACTACCGAGGCGCCGGTCGAGGACATGCCGGCTGAGGATAAACCAGCCGAGGCCGTCAGTGCAGCCGAGGATAAGCCGGCCGAGGATAAGCCCGTTGAGGCGGTTGCCGAGGCACCGGCTGAGAAAAAGCCACCCGAGGATAAACCAGCCGAGGCCGCCAATGCAGCCGAGGATAAGCCGGCCGATGAGAAGCCCGTTGAGGCGGCTGCCGAGGCACCGGCTGAGAATAAGCCAACCGAGGACAAACCAGCCGAGGCCGTCAGTGCAGCCGAAGACAAGCCGGCCGAGGAGAAGCCCGTTGAGGCGGTTGCCGAGGCACCGGCTGAGAATAAGCCAACCGAGGACAAACCAGCCGAGGCCGCCAGTGCAGCCGAAGACAAGCCGGCCGAGGATAAGCCCGTTGAGGCGGTTGCCGAGGCACCGGCTGAGAAAAAGCCACTCGAGGACAAACCAGCCGAGGCCACCAGTGCAGCTGACGAGAAACCGGCCGAGGAGAAGAAGAGCGAGGAAGGCTGAGCGGCGGACGGGCCGGGCATGATTCGAGCGCCCGATGGCGGCAAAGTCTGAGCGTATTTGCGTCGGCGCCATCGCCGGGCCCCAGGGCGTTCGTGGCGGGATGAGGGTCAAGGCGTTCACCGCCGAACCCGATGATGTCGCCGCTTACGGTCCGGTAACGGACGAGACCGGAAACCGCTGCTTTGAGCTGCGCATCATCGGTCACAGCCGTGGCCTGCCGGTGGTCAAGATCATCGGCGTCGAGGACCGAGATGCGGCCGAGGCGCTGAAAGGAACAAGGCTCTATGTCGAGCGTTCGGCGCTGCCGGATACCGAAGAGAACGAGTACTACCATGCCGATCTTATCGGACTTAAGGCCGAGGATACCGAAGGGCAGCCGCTCGGCACCGTCATCGCCATGCATGCCTTCGGGGCCGGCGATATCGTTGAAATCGAGCACCCGAGCGGGCGCACGTCCATGGTGCCGTTCACCCGCGCGGCAACTCCCGTCGTCGATATTGAAGGCGGGCGCATTGTCCTCGATCCGCCGTCAGGGCTCCTCGACGAGGATGACGCCAAGGACCCGGGCGATGAGACGGATGCGTGAGCTTATGCAAGTCCCTGTCATCGTCAACGTTGACGCCAGCCATCCGAGGCGCGTGTGATGGCATCCAAAGCAGACAGCGCGCACCTGGCGCCGTGGACCGCGACGGTCCTCACCCTGTTCCCCGAAATGTTTCCGGGGCCTCTCGGCCATTCGCTCGCCGGCAAGGCCCTGCGGGCCGGCCTATGGGCACTGAATCCCGTGGACATTCGCGAATTCGCGCGCGATAAACACGGCACCGTGGACGACGCGCCCTTTGGCGGCGGGCCAGGCATGGTCATGCGCCCGGACGTGGTCGACGCAGCCCTGCAATCGGTGGCCGACAAGCCGGGGCCGATGATTTTTCTGACGCCGCGAGGCCGGCGGCTCGATCAGGCAATGCTCGAGGTCTATGCGGCAGCGCCAGGCGTGACGCTGTTGTGCGGCCGCTACGAAGGGGTGGACGAACGCGTCATCGGCACGCGGGACCTTGATGAAGTCAGCCTCGGCGATTTCGTGCTGTCGAGCGGCGAGCCGGCGGCGATGGCGCTTCTCGATGCGGCGGTTCGGCTGCTGCCCGGCGTGATCGGCGACACAGGATCCTTGGGCGAGGAAAGTTTCGAAGGGGGGTTGCTTGAATACCCCCACTACACACGGCCCCAGGAATGGCGGGGCCAGCCGGTGCCCGAAGTTTTGGTCTCCGGTCACCATAAGAACATACGCGCCTGGCGTTTGGCCCAGGCCGAGGAAATCACCCGCCGCCGCCGGCCCGACCTATGGGCAGCCTACTGCGCGGTCAGAAATGAAGAAGCCAATAATGAAGGATGCAAGCGATGAACATCATACAGCAAATCGAAAGCGAGCAGATCGCTAAGCTGACCGACGGCAAGCCCATTCCTGAGTTCGACGCGGGCGATACGGTTATAGTCAAGGTCAAGGTGGTCGAGGGCTCCCGCGAGCGTATTCAGATCTTCGAAGGGGTCTGCATCGCGCGCAAAAATGCCGGGATCAACTCCTCCTTCACCGTGCGCAAGCTGTCTTACGGCGAAGGGGTCGAGCGCGTCTTCCCTCTCTATAGCCCGCGAATCGAGGGAATTGAAATCGTGCGCCGGGGCAAAGTCCGCCGAGCCAAGCTCTACTATCTGCGCGGTCGCACCGGCAAGGCGGCGCGGATCGTCGAACGCACCACCGGACGCGGTTCGAAAAAACTCCAGGAGGCTGCAAGCGCAGCGTCCGCAGCCAAGAAGGCCAAGAAGGCCGAAGCCAAGGCCAAAGTGAAGAGCGCAGGAAAAGCCAAGTCCGAGCAGAAGAGCGAGAGTAAGAACAAGAAAACCAAAGTAGAGAATAAGAAGGACTGATCGCTCGGCAATACTGCCAATCTGCTTAGGCGGGTTGAGCTAGGCGCGGCACGCTTCTCTCGTCGATCGGGAAGTGGATGAGGGCGGCAAAGACGGCGAGACCGACTGCCAGCCACCACACGACATCGTAGGATCCGGTGGTGTCATACAGTTTACCGCCGAGCCATACGCCGATAAAGGCGCCAACCTGATGGCTGAAGAAGACGAAGCCGAACAGCATGGCCATATAGCGCGGCCCGAAGATCTGGGCGACGATGCCGGAAGTCAGCGGTATCGTTGATAGCCACAGCAGTCCCATGAAGGAGGAGAAGACGAGGGTCGTCGTCACCGTGGCCGGGACCAACATGTAGATGGTGATGACGACCGCGCGGCTCGCATAGAGTAGGCTCAAGAGGTATTTCTTGCTGAACTTGCCGCCCAGCACCCCAGAATAGTATGCGCCGATGATGTTGAAGAGGCCGATCAGGGAGATCGCCCAGGCGCCGATGCTGGCATCCATGCCGAGGTCGGTGATGTGGGCCGGCAGGTGGACCTGAATGAATGCGACGTGGAAGCCGCAGACAAAAAAGCCGGCCACCAGCAACCAGTAACCCCTGTGTCTGCTGGCCTCGCGGATGGCGGCGGCCAGCGATTGCTCGGGTCCGGCGCCGGTATGTTCGGACTTTCCCACCAGGGCCATCGCCAGGGGGATCACCAGCAGCGGGAACAAGCTGAGCACGATCAGGGCGTTCTCCCAGCCCAGCCCGTCGAGGAGTAGTTGGCTGACCGGAACCAGTAGGAACTGACCCATCGAGCCAGCCGCGGTTGCGATCCCCAGCGCCCGCGAGCGCCTTTCCTCCGGCACCGTGCGCGCGAAGGCGGCGAGCACGATGGCGAAGGAGGCGCCGGCCAGGGAGAAGCCGACCAGTACGCCGGCTGAGAGGTGGAGCGTCAACGGCGTCGTCGAATACGCCATGGCGGCGACGCCGCCGGCATAAAGCACGCCGCCGCCGACCAGCACCCTGGCGCTGCCGTAGCGGTCGGCCAGCGCCCCGGCGAAGGGCTGGGCCATGCCCCAGACGAGGTTCTGAATGGCCATGGAGAGGGCAAAAGTCTCGCGCCCCCAGCCAAATTGCGTCGACATCGGCTCGAGCCACAGCCCGAACCCGGCGCGCGTTCCGAAGGTGACAATAGAGATCAGGCAGCCGGCCAGGATGATCACCGTCGGCGTGCGCCAAGTCTTCATTGTGTCCGACAAAACAGTCCCTCCGGGGCACCGATACTTTGTGCCAACTATGCCCCCGATGGCCCACGGTCAATACAGCGCCGCGCATATCTGCTTCGCAATGGTTGCGCGTAATCCTTACATCGCCATTTCGACCGACGGAAAATTTCTAACCTAAATCAGAAATCGATTCCGGCCGGATATCTCCCTTCGGTCGAAATGACGGTGGATAGCTTAGAATGCTTTCCCGTGTGTAGCCTCCGGCTACGGCCTATAGAGAACGCCCTGACACGAATTGTGAAAGCCCGACGATGAAACAAACTGTTGTTCCAGCCATTCTCGCGGCCTCGGTCCTGCTGGTCCGCGATGGGGTGGCGGGGCTTGAGGTCTTCATGGTGGTGCGTCACCGGAAGATCGAATTCGCATCGGGGGCAACTGTGTTCCCCGGCGGCCGCGTGGCTGCCTCTGACCGCGAGGTGGATTTGCGCGCCCGATGCAACGGGACGGACACGCTCGATGGCAATTCCCTGGCCCTGCGCGCGGCGGCGTTACGCGAATGTTTCGAGGAATGCGGTGTGTTGCTGGCGCGAACACCTGATGGTGCAATGATCGACAGCGAGGCGCTTGCCGGGCTCGATCGTTATCGGCAAGCACTTGAGCGGGAAAAGCTTGGACTCGCCGGATTGCTGGGCGAGCACGGGTTGATGCTTGCCTGCGACGCGCTGGCGCCGTTCGGCCACTGGATCACCCCTGATTTCGCGCCCAAACGCTTCGACACCTGGTTTTATCTTGCTGCTGCCCCGCACGGACAAGATCCCAGGCATGACGGTTCCGAGGCGGTTGATTCGGTGTGGATATCGCCGGAGCAGGCGCTCGCAGAAGCCGATGCGGGGGGCCGCTCGCTGGTGCTGGCGACGCGGGCGAATTTGATGCGGCTGGCGGAGTCGGTAACCGCCGCCGCGGCGCTCGACGCCGCCGCAAAGCGAACGATCGTTGCCGTCCAGCCCTGGATCGAGGCTCGGCCGGAAGGAAAATTCGTCTGCATTCCGGCGGAAGCCGGCTACGCACTGAACGATATCCCCGCAGAGGTCGCCCGCGGCGGTGCCTGGCCGAAGCCAGGGTAGGCCCATGAGGGATCACATTTTAAGGTGAGAACCAGAATGGCAAACGATGCGGCCCGACATTCGGCGCCCTGAGGTCTTAACTGATTGTCGCTGATAAAGTTCATCGCTGGTCCGGGCTACCGGCGTGGTGGCACAGAGCGTAGAAGCGAGTAGAAATAGTACTGATGCTACTACTATTACTGTCGCGATGATCGCCACAATCCTGCACATTCAATTATTCGTATATAGAGGCTGCAGATCAGAAGCGAGGTGGCGCTCATAACTGTTTGTTTAGTATTTACCATTATGCTTTGTCGGTAATCTGAAAAGACTTGCTCTGCTTCAATCTGCACCGTCAAGATTGGGAAAACGCCTCGACAACGCTCAAATTTCTTCAATCAGTGGTGGCATGGACTTCGTTCTTCTCACTTCGCTCGTGATAAGCGTATTCGCCCTCGGCGCGTCACAGCTTCTCATTATGCGGTATCGGGTGTCCCGCCACGGCCTTCTGGCTGCGGCGACTGCATTCCTGTCGGCTGTCATAGTCATTTATCAGCTATCCCATCTGTTGCCTGGCGCGCTCGGCTGGTCGGTTTCGATATTCGGCAAGCAGGGCGAGTTTCCCGGCCTTGCCGTGAGCG
>JAPULJ010000635.1 GCA_027295145.1 Alphaproteobacteria bacterium
GCGCTCTTCGAGCTTGGCCCGCAATACCGCGATCGCTCACCAACCGGCCAGGACCAGGTTGCTACCGGGATACGCAGTGGCAGTACAGGCCCGCGCCACTGGTCCCACAACGAGCGGCCGGTCGATGCGATGGACGCCAAAGCCGATGCGCTGGGCGCGCTCGGCGCTGGCGGAGCGCCGATGGCCAACCTGCAGATCACCCGCGATGCGCCGCCCTGGTATCATCCCGGCCGCTCGGGCGTGCTGCGGCTCGGAAAACATGTGCTGGCCAATTTCGGCGAGATCCATCCCAAGGTGCTCAGATCGCTCGACGCCAAGGGGCCGATGGTCGGTTTCGAGGTTTTCCTCGATCGTTTGCCGCCGCCCAAGAGCAAGGGCGGCAAGGCGCGAAAACTGCTCAAGCCCTCGCAGTTCCAGCCGGTGACCCGCGACTTCGCCTTCGTCGTCGATGAGGCGATCGAGGCCGATAAGGTCGTGCGCGCCGCGCGTGGCGCAGATCGGACGTTGATCGCAACGGTCGACGTATTCGATATCTATGCCGGGAAAGGCATCGGCGAGGGCAAAAAATCCCTGGCTATTGCCGTCACCATGCAACCGGTCGAAAAAACCCTCACCGACGCCGAGATCGAGGCGGTTTCCGCCAAGATCGTTGCCGCGGTTGAAAAGGCGTCAGGGGGCGTGCTGCGAGGGTAGGTGGTTTGCAGCGCCCGGCGTCAATTGTCTGATCCATCTAACTGCGGGCGGTCGCTCTTGAACTGATTGAAGGACGCGCAAGACCAGATGCCACCGAGAGAGGCTAACTCGCATTTGGATCTATCCGATTACGAAAGCGAGCGCTCGTCTGATTCGCTCATTACGCTGGGTCGCGGTTTCGCGGCGCCAGATCATGTATTCGCCGACGATAAGGCCGTAGAGCAGGGTGGCGCGGGCGCTAGCGTCGGTCTGGCTCAGACCCATCTCGCCGAAACGTTCCTCGATATAGGCGCTGCGGCGGTTGTCGACGGCGAGGACGATAGCAGAGGTCTTGCGGTCGCGGCGGGCCCAATCGCGTACCGCCAACTCGGGCCCGAGCCCGCTTTGGTCTCCGAGTACCGCGCCGAATAGGGCCTTCAGCCGCTCGTCCGGGCTGCCGCCGCCGGCCTCGACAAGCTCGATGAAGCGCGTTGTCTCGCGGCTCTCCCAGTGGGCGAGAACAGCGTCGAGCAGCGCCTGCCGATCGCGGAAATGCCAGTAGAAGCTTCCCTTGGTGACGCCGAGACGTATGGCCAGAGGCTCGACCCGCACGCCGGCCATACCGGCCTCGCCGAGCAATTCGAAGGCCTCCTCGATCCAGGCCTGGCGGTCGAGATTGTCTTTGGTCGTGGCCATGGTTCCGATACTCGCCATTATCACCATACGGGTGCGTATTGACAAGTCATCTTGCCCTCGTTATCGTCCATACGCAAGCGTATGGAAAGTATGTATTGGGGAGGCGGCCATGGACGAACTTGGACGATACACGCTCTATCTGGCCGGGGCTCTGAATCTCGGGCTGCTCGTGTTCCACGCGTTTTTCTGGCGCTTGTTTCGGTGGCGTGGAGAGCTGGCCAAACTTTCCACCCTCAATCGCAGCGTCATGCAGATCATGAACCTGTGCCTGATGGCGCTGTTCGCGTTCGCGGCCTATCTTTCGTTTGCCCATGCGCCGGCGATGTTAACGAGCCCGTTGGGGCACGCGTTGCTTGCCGGGTTCGCGGCGTTCTGGATTCTGCGCGCGGCCGAGCATGTCTGGTTCTTCGGCTTGAAGGCGCCGGTGCCGGTTCTCTTTACCGGATTTTTCGCGGTTCTGGCGGGACTCTACGCGCTACCTCTCGCCATCGCCGTGTGACACCAACGCCAAACCATAGGTTCAGAC
The DNA here is from genome assembly GCA_027295145.1 of Alphaproteobacteria bacterium. Lineage (GTDB taxonomy): Bacteria > Pseudomonadota > Alphaproteobacteria > JAPULJ01 > JAPULJ01 > JAPULJ01. Next base: position 1,895 of record JAPULJ010000635.1, read on the forward strand.
GAGGATAAGCGATGGTGAGCGCTGTTTTTATTGCCGGATCGATCCCTTTTGTCGTGCTCGGCTTCGCGCATATCGCCTATTCGATATCCGACTCAACGCGCCCGGCCAGGATCGTTCCGCGCGAGCCTGAGCTTATCGAAAGTATGAAGGCGGGCCGCTTGGTCATAACCAGGCAAACCACTGTCTGGCGGGCCTGGATAGGATTCAATATCAGCCACGGCATGGGTGTGTTCCTATTCGGCCTGGTCGTTCTTTACGCCGCGCTGTTTGGGTTCGAGGCCAACTTATCGGCGATGCCAGCGCTGTTCTACGCAAGCCCTTTGGTGGCGGCGGTCTACCTCATTCTGTCGCTGAAGTACTGGTTCCGCATTCCGGCGATCGGCACGGGGATCGGTGCCGTGTTCCTGACGGCCGGCGTCGTATGGCTCTTGATTGGGGCATAGGCGGCGGGCGTTTGGGGATCGCCATGCCGAGCGAATGCGCAAAGGACCGGGCAATCGCCAGTGCCATATCGGCGGTTTACGTGGCCTGACTTTTACGTCATCGTCTCGCGTAGAATGCAACTTCTCTATCCCCTTTTCTACCGCCGACATTGAGCACGCAACCACCGATCGATTCCGATTCGGCGTCCGCCACCGGGCTTGACTTTGCCGACCTCGCTCGACTCGGCAAGCCAGGTTGGTGGCGGTATTTAGTTGGGCTGGCATCGATCATCTTTGGCGGTGTGGCCGCCATATTGGTGCTCGGTGCAATCGCTAGCATCATCGCACCCGAAGCGCTTTCAAAGCTGGATACCGGTATCGCAGATTGGGGCAGCGCCGATCTCGGGGTTGCCTCCACCGTTTTCGTGCTCTTCCTCGGCACTATAATCATCTTTCTCCCGGTCACCCTGGCCGTTGCGCGCGTCGTCCATGGCCGTCCCTGGCGCAGCCTGATCACCGGGCGCCAGAGATTTGGCTGGCAATTCTTTGCGATCAGCCTCACGGCTACCCTCGGCCTTGGCATCGCCGGGCTGGGATTTAGCTATTTGGTTGCGCCCGAGGGCATTGAGATTGTGTTTCACGGCCGGGCGTTCTGGGTATTTCTGCCGTTGGTGCTGTTGCTGATCCCGCTCCAGGTCAGCGCGGAAGAAGTTTTCTTCCGCGGCTATCTGTACCAAATGGTCGCCCGCATGACCGGCAGTGACGCCGTTCGCCTGCTGGTGCCTGCGGCACTTTTCGCCGCCATCCATCTGGCGAACCCGGAAGTCAAAGCCGGTGGTGTTTGGGCGATCCTCGCCTTCGTATCTATCGCCCTTTATCTCGGTTGGCTGACGCTGCGCAGCGGCGGGCTCGAAATGGCGATTGGACTCCATCTCGGCAACAATCTGATCGCGATCGCCCTAGTTGGCTCAAGCGCTTCACCACGCCTCGCGCCCACTATCTTTTTTGTCAACGATCCAATCTATGTTGTGGAGTTCTTTGCCACCCTCGCCGTCTTCGCACTGCACTGGCTGATCGTCCGGCGTTTACTGCGCGGCTAGGGCTTGCCAGCGTTGTCGCGGGGTTCGGAAACGCTTATGTTTCGGTCCGACTTCCCGCGTCGCAAAACATCTTCCAATGACCGATCTCACCCATATCCGCAATTTCGCGATTATCGCCCATATCGATCACGGCAAGTCGACTCTCGCCGATCGTTTGATCCAGATCTGCGGCGGCTTGAGCGAGCGTGAGATGACGGAGCAGGTGCTCGATTCGATGGATCTGGAGCGCGAGCGCGGGATCACCATCAAGGCGCAGACCGTGCGCCTGCACTACCAGGCGAACGATGGGGATACCTACCAACTCAACCTCATTGACACGCCCGGGCATGTCGATTTCGCTTACGAGGTCAGCCGATCGTTGGCGGCCTGCGAAGGCTCGCTGCTGCTGGTCGATGCCTCCCAAGGGGTCGAGGCGCAGACGCTTGCCAACGTCTACCTCGCGGTCGAGGCGGGGCACGAGATTGTCCCGGTGCTGAACAAGATCGACCTGCCCGCCGCCGAACCAGACCGCATCCGCCTACAGATCGAGGAGGTCATCGGTATTGACGCCTCCGAGGCACTCGAAATCTCGGCCAAAACCGGCGACGGCATCGATGGGGTGCTCGAGGCCCTGGTGACGCGGCTTCCAGCGCCCGCCGGCGATATCGGCGCGCCGCTCAAAGCGCTGCTCGTCGATAGCTGGTACGACGCCTATCTTGGCGTCGTCATCCTTGTGAGAATTATCGATGGCGAGATGAAGAAGGGAATGAAGCTGCGGATGATGGCCTCCGGCGCGACCCACGAGGTCGATCGGGTCGGGGTCTTCTCCCCCAAGATGGAGACACTTGACAGCCTCGGTCCCGGCGAGATCGGTTTCTTCACCGCCGCCATCAAGACCGTTGCCGACTGCAAGGTCGGCGACACGCTGACCCTCGATCGTAATCCCGCTGATGAGCCATTGCCGGGGTTCAAGCCGAGCCTGCCGGTCGTCTTTTGCGGGTTGTTTCCGCTCGATAGCAGCGATTACGACCATCTGCGCGAAAGCCTGGCCAAGCTGGCGCTCAACGATTCCTCGTTCCACTACGAGGCCGAAACTTCCGCCGCGCTCGGCTTGGGGTACCGCTGCGGCTTTCTCGGCCTGTTGCATCTGGAGATTATTCAAGAACGCCTGGCCCGCGAGTTCGACCTCGAATTGATTGCGACGGCGCCCAGCGTCATCTACCGCATCCACCTCAACAACGGCGATATCCTCGAACTGCACAACCCCGCCGACATGCCCGACCCGGTCAAGATCGATCATATCGAGGAGCCGTGGATCAAGGCGACGATCATGGTGCCGGACGAGTATCTTGGTGGTGTCCTGGCGTTGTGCACCGAACGCCGGGGCGAGCAGGTCGACCTGACCTATGTCGGCAGCCGTGCGATGACGGTCTACAAGCTACCGCTCAACGAGGTCGTCTACGATTTCTACGATCGCCTGAAATCGACCAGCAAGGGCTACGCCAGCTTCGACTACCAGCTCGACGAATACCGCAAGGGCGAGCTTGTCAAACTCTCGATCCTGGTCAATGCCGAGCCGGTCGACGCGCTGGCCATGATCGTGCCGCGCACGGCGGCCGAGTTTCGCGGCCGGGCGGTGTGCGAGCGCCTCAAGGACCTGATCCCGCGCCAACTCTTCAAGATCCCGATCCAGGCGGCAATCGGCGGTAAGATCGTCGCCCGCGAGACGGTCGCGGCAATGCGCAAGGACGTGACCGCCAAATGCTATGGCGGCGACATCTCGCGCAAACGCAAATTGCTCGACAAGCAGAAGAAGGGCAAAAAGAAGATGCGCCAGTTCGGCAAGGTCGAAATCCCCCAGTCAGCCTTCCTCGAAGCGCTGAAAATGAAGGACGATTGAGGTTAGGGATCCCCGATCCCTGAACTACGGCGCCTCGTGCAATCGCCGGCGCCAGCGCGAAATCAGCAGGAATAAGAGTCCAGGGATCGCCAAAACCAGCCATAGGGGCGAGGTCAGCAGGGTCAGCATCAGCGGATCCCACAGCCACGGTGCGACGTGGCGCTCGATCCCGGCTTGCGTAAGGTTGAGGCTGGGTCGGTCGATCACCGCCCAGATCCAGCCTGCCTTCAGCGGTAGATAGCTACCTTTCTCGATCAGGCCAACCACGTCGAGGATAATCGCTGTGGCCGCGCCGGCGCAGAATACAAGCCCGATGGTCTTGCCGATCCGCATGTTGCCATGGAAGAGCATTCCGCGTCTGCCTGCAAGAGACGATTGGCGATTGTCGTGGATTCCGCTAACGTCCAGATGATTTCACGGTGCTCTCTCAATATCTTGGCGTGATCGAAGCCCGCTGTTATCTTGCCGGCGCCTGCTTGAAGGAGGGGTGGCCGAGTGGCTGAAGGCGCACGCTTGGAAAGCGTGTATGCGGGAAACCGTATCGTGGGTTCGAATCCCACTCCCTCCGCCACGATCTAAGTTATTGATATTGCAATAATTTTTAGGTTTTCGGCAGTGCGGAATTCACCCCCGTTTCCGGGGGTTTAGGGCCTGTGTGCATAGGCACCGCGGTCCTGTGAGACAACCGAGTCCCGTATGTGGGGGCCCGATACCCCGAATATCTCTTTGCGCCGTTCGAGTGGTACGGTTCGCGCGGCGCCACCGCGAGGTGCATCGTGCCCGAACGAGATCGCCCTCCGCCTGTTGGGGGCGAAGGGCGTTGGCGGTGTTGCGAGGAGGGTGAGGCTCAGACGAAGCCGAGCCCGGCGCGCTGTTCATGCCAATCGATCGGCGCCCGGGTGTCGGCCATCAGCTTGTGGCCATTGAGGTCCGCCGGCTGGCGGCCAAGGAGGATCGCCCGGGTGATGTCGGGCGAGGGGAAGCTGAGACGTAGCATCCGGGTGAAGTAGGAACTGCTTATGCCGGCTTCCTCGGCCATCTCGGATATCGGGCGACCGCCGCGCGTGAACATCTCTTGCAGCTTATGGGCCCGGGCGATCAGCTTCAGCAGGCCGGCATCCGCCTTGGTTCGGGATGGCTTGTTCGTGGCCCCGATCAGGAGTTTCTTCTCCATCCCTGTTC
>JAPULJ010000636.1 GCA_027295145.1 Alphaproteobacteria bacterium
CGCCGGGTCATGTCGCTGAAGTCCCTGCTCCGGTTCGGTCGGGAAGTCGGCTACCTCGACCCCCGGCCTACCCCCCCACCGGGGCCTTGTGCAGACGTACTGATCGCCGTCATTAATCCAGCCCGTCAGAACCCCCTGGGCAATGGATCGCCTGTGAGCTTTCCGCCCACTCCACAGGTCTCCGGGGCGGGGCAACCACCATGTTGGAAGAACAAGATCGAGAAGCCAAAGGAAGTAAGCGTGAGATCCTTGAAGCCGCTCATATTAACGATGGAGAAGACGGCTGTGCCTTGTACGATGTCCATCTCATGAGCCGTCAATGGCTCCGCCGCGACACCGTCCAACACGGAAAATCGCTCAGCAGCGGATGCCGCTCCGGCGGTGCTGGCGAGAACCACGGCGGCAAGTATAGAAATCGATCGGATATGCATAACGAACCTCCCTTTAATCTGAGTTGTCCCAGATAATTGGTCCCGCTCCGTCGGTGAGGTTACCAGAACTGTGTTCCGTTCGCGAGTCGATCCCCTCCGTCTGGTTGCGTGACTAACCGGACGACCGTCTCATGGGCCACACCAATCAGCCGATGCGACGCCCCGAGGCGGGGGGCGTGGGCTAGGGTGTAAACGTGTACGGCAGGCTCACGTCGAAAACGCCATGCCGATATGTCCGAATCTGATGCGGTGGACGGCTCCCACCGCCGGCATCGCAATGTGCCAAATTGAGGTGTCAAACTACACGCGCCGCATGTCTCCTTCGGGCTATAAATGCGCCTCAGGAGCCACCGCCAGAAAGGTCCGATGTACCCCCAACTCCGGTCCTTCTCGGCTCGAACTTCCGCTTTCCCCAGCAACGGACGTGAATCGGCCAGATCCCGAATGCAACGAATTGACCCAGAACGGACTATCGTGGTGCTCACCGGTTATGCCTATTTCAGCATCTCCAGCAGGGCCTTCGCGTTCTTCAGGTCAGCCGTGTCGAAGCCCTCGGTGAACCAGTCGTATAGGGGGGAGGAGATCATCGGTTTCGGAGCTAAGGACTTCCCGTCCGGCCACCTTCACCACGATTTGTCAACGCGCCGTCCGAGAGTCAAATCATGGTTGCCTGAGGGGAGGATTACACCAACTCGTCAAGCAGCGATTTGGCCTCTCTAGGCGCTGCCAGTCACTTCCCTAGTTCGTGCTTGGCACTTGTGCCACGGAGACGTCTCAACCTAACCGATCCCGACCGGGCCGGCATTACCATCAGCGTGTTAATATGGCTCCCGCGATTCGTGAGAAGAGGATATATTCGCTCTGTGGAACGTTGCCCGCAAATGCGGAGCCAGCACTGAGGTTTGAAAGCAGGCCGAAAAAGCTCCGAGATGGCCCCACGAATTTGAGTCACAATTCCGCCTGACAACAGTTGTTCCGGCCTGCGACTACAGCGGCGATTTTCTGGCCGCCAAATCGGGCGATAAGTCCCGTCCGTATAATCTGCTGAATTCCCGGAAGCCATTTGGTGCAACCCGGGACGTATAGCGCGCGTGGCGCCCGGTCGGACCCGTAGGCAAGCTGGAATCGTCACGACAACGTTAAGGGCGGTGAAATGAACTGGCATGCATTCATGTGGATGGTCGCGCGGAACGTGTTCACCGTGTCGAACAAATTGTTGGCCATCACTTTACTGACCACTGCCTTACTGATTCTCATGACGGCCCTATACTGGTTCAACTCGTTCTCTCAAAGGACAGACACCCCGGCCCTCCTGCAAAGCGTGCAAATAGAGGATTTGCTCCTTGAGAGCGCCTATCAGTGGGCCTTGGAACGAGGGCTAACCCACGTTTCTTTGAAGAACGCCGATCCGATAATCGACAAGGATCGAGAAGCTATTGAGGAACGTCGCCGGTTGGCCGATCAGGCTTTCCAGCGGGCGCGCGATCGTCTCGACAGTAACACGGTGGCGGTCGCCAATATGGCTGAACGGTTCGTGACGCTTAAGTCGCTGCGCGAGCGCGTCGACGCCCAACTCGAACGACCGGCGACAGCGCGCAACCCGGCTATAGCGGAGGACTGGTTTCCAGCGATTACCGAACTGATTAGGGCCTCGGGGCGCGTTCGCGACGTGACGCGATACCAAGGGGCAGACACTATGCCCGGTGTCGGGCCGCTGCGGGACGTGAAGAACGCGGTGTGGCTAATTACCGAGTTCGCCGAGCGCGGCTGGGCAGTCGTAGTAGGAGCGGCCACCGCGGGCGAACCGCTGGCGTCCGAAGACTACCAGAAACTTTCGTACTTCTTGGGCCGACTCGAACAGGCATGGCTCACTCTGGAGCGCTACCCCTACCAGAAGGGGGCCAAGCCCGACGTGATTGCCGAGATTAAACAGGTCGAAGATCACCTCCGCGGCGAAGTGCGGCAAGTTGAGGAACACGCTCTTCGGCGGGCCTTCGATGAACCGGCCAATGCGCGGCGGCTCGCCAAACGGGCCGAGCAATGGCCGGCGGCGGCGCCGTCCGTTCGCCGTCTCGCGCGGATCGCCGGCGAGGCACTGCAAACGTTGGTGGCTGAACAGATCGCAACGGAACAGGCGCGCATCGCAACAAGCGTCAAAATCTCTTCAGCAGCTTTCTTTGGAGCGCTTGCCCTGGGTGCCCTCGGTATATGGGTCATCGCGGGCCAAGTAGTATTCCCTCTTGCTCAAGTGACCGAAGCAATGACGGAGTTGGCCGCCGGCAAAAAAACCACCGCCGTGCCGTACGTTCGGCGTCTCGACGAAATCGGCGAGATGGCGCGCGCGGCGCAGGTATTCAAGGAAACATCGGAACGCGAGGCCGAAGAAATTGCCGAGGCCAATATTGCGCTGGAACGAAGGTTGCGGGAGTCCACGGCGCTGTACGAGATTGGTCGGGAGATCACCGCTCAGGTGGCGCTCGAAGCGACTCTGGAGCTGATTGTCGAACGCGCCCGTGGCCTGCTGCAAGCTGAAGTAAGTTACTTGGCGTTGCGTCAGGACGGGGATCAGATTTTCGCGGTTCAGGCCCACAGCGGCGTCCTTACCGAGGAACTTACGCGGCTCAGGTTCAAGCCAGGCGAAGGGCTCGGCGGACAGGTCGCGGCGAGTGGCGAAGCCATCATGGTGGGCGACTATTTGAAGGAATATACGGACAGCCCGTTCCTCAAGATGGTCAAGGAAGCAAACTTCCGATCATACGTGGTCGTGCCGCTGCTGTCGCACGATGAGGTGATTGGGGTGTTGTTCGTGCTTAGCGGTACGCCGGACAGATTCGACGGTGAAGATTTGCAGCTGCTCAAATCGCTTGCGGCGCAGGCCACCATCAGCATCGAGAATGGGAAGCTCTACAAGCAAGTCCAACAGTACACCATGGAGCTGGAGGAACGGGTGGCGCAACGCACCGCCGAGGTGGCCGCGGCGCGCGACGAGGCGATCGAGGCGACCAAAGCCAAGAGCAGCTTTCTCGCCAGCATGAGCCACGAACTGCGCACGCCGTTGAACGCCGTGATCGGCATTACAGAGATGTTGCGCGACGACGCCGAGGACCTCGGCCAGGATGACTTCCTGGAGCCGCTCGATCGCATCTCGCGCGCCGGAAACCACCTGCTGCATCTGATCAACGAAATACTCGACCTGTCGAAGATCGAGGCTGGCAAGATCGAGCTTCATCTCGAGGACTTCGATGTCCCTTCCCTGGTGAACGACGCGGCGACGATGGCCCGGCCACTCGCCGACAAGAACGCCAACAAGTTGACTGTGCGGTGCCCGGACGACCTCGGTTCGATGCATGCGGACGTGACGCGGGTGCGCCAA
>JAPULJ010000637.1 GCA_027295145.1 Alphaproteobacteria bacterium
CTACTGATCGAACGCGGGGCCCGGATCGACCTGGAGGAACTGCACGGTTGGACCCCAATCGACCGTGCAACCCTCAAATCCCATGGGCAAACGGTGAGGCTATTGATGGATTACGGCGCAGTATGTCCATCATCGAGCAAAATTGGTGGAATGTTTCATAACTATTGCATGAACTCGGGCGGATGACCGACTCTATGGCCCTGGTCATGTTTCGCTTGAACCGTGGAACCGGAAGATCCGTACTACGGCAACAGAGATGTGGGAAGGTCGAACCATAGACGTTCTGCACGTTTCGAAGGAGGACGAAATGACGGAGACTAGGATCGAAAGGCATTTCGAGCGCAGGTGGGTTCTGACCCTCACGCTTATCTTCTTTACGGCCTTGGCTGGCCAAGCGAACTTGGTTCGGGCCGCAGAAGTCAACACCGGGTACTTTGGCAACGTCGCGATCATGGGTTACGACTCGGTGGCCTATTTCTCCATGAACGACGCCATCGAGGGTTCCGAGGAACATGCCGTCGAGTGGCTTGGTGCGACCTGGCTGTTCGCCAATGAAGAGCATCGGCAAACCTTTACTGCCAGCCCTATCAAGTATGCGCCACAGTATGGCGGGCTTTGTTCGGTGGGCGTGGCCTATGGTGAAGTTACCCGCGACATCGACCCGGAGGCCTGGTCGATAATTGACGGTAAGCTGTACCTCAACTATTCCAAAGCTGCCAATAAGATCTTGGCGGAAGAAGGGCCCAAATTGATCGTAAAGGCGGACGCGAATTGGCCGGAGGTGAAAGCCACATTGGCCCAGTAATACCGCGTCTCACTGATAACCTGCGGCGGATATCGATTTGATGCGGCCCCGGCCGTTGGCTGTAGCCGGGTATCGCAACGTCATCTATCTTTGATTGAGAAGTGAAGGATCCATCCCGGGTCTACGAAAGTAAGCTCGTTGGCTTCCTCAGAGGTTCCATCCGGATTCCGGTAAACGTAACCACATCGGACGCGTCCCATCCCAATACTTTCGAAACGCATACACAGCATATCCCCTTGTACATGAGTGGCGCCGCTCATGAGCGTTATTCCACCGGCATACACGATCGTTCCAGCGGCGCCAAATTCCTGAACGAACGAATGTTTCCGAGCCACGTCCCATCCGGTCCAGGTGTGTCCGGTGGTGATCGCTTCAAGTGCGGCCGCGTTCAGCCGGTACTCCGGGTTCCCTTCGTAGCCGAACGGCCATTCCGGCAGGCCCGCCCGACGCAGCGCGTCCAGTCGATTTTCAAGGTCTTCAGGGCGCTTGTGGTGTTGATAGTGCACTCTGTAGAGGGCCAAACTGCTGTAGGGATCTTGCTCGAGTAGACCCTCGACTTCGGCACGCGCTTCCTCTTCGCGGCCTAGCAACGCATACGCCATAGCTAGTGTTTCACCCGGCGAGTCGCCAAACCCAAAGATGCCCCCCGCTTCTTCGCGGAGCGGCTCGAGGACCTCGACAGCGCGTTCGTATTGGCCATTCATAAAAAGCGACCAGCCATAATAGCTTCGCAGATAACGTGGCGGTTTCGGATTCAATCGAAGCGCTGTCTTGATTGCTTCCAGGGACTCGCTGTGCTGGCCGGCGTAGCCGAGCACGACGGTCAGGTTCACATAGGCGTCAGAGTTATTGGGATCCAGATAGACGGCGCGCCTGGCCGCCTCGATGGCGCTGTCGTGCTCGCCTTCGACCATTCTGAGCAGGGCGAGCACGGAATGCGCGGTCGGGAGGTCGGCATTCAAGGCCAACGCCTTGTTCACGGCGCGCTTCGCTATCTTGCGCGCAAGCGCGGCGGGCATGATCTGGAGGTAATTAAACCGCCAGACATCGACCGCTGCGCGGGCGTAACCGGCATAAGCATTCGCGAACTCTGGGTCCAGGGCAATCGCCTCTTCGTAGGTCAGTAGACTCTTTCCCAGACGCGAGGCTTCACCGCTATAGTAGTGCTGCTCGGCGCGTAGATAGTAATCATAGGCTTTTAGGTTTTCGGTCGGAAGGCTGGTCAGCTGCGTTTGTTCCGCGTTCGTCAACTTGACCTTGAGCGCCGACACAATCCGGCCGATAACCTCGTCCTGCACCGCGAAAACGTCGGTGTATTCCCGGTCGTAGCGCTCGGCCCAAAGGTGAAGGCCGGTTGTAGCGTCGATGAGCTGGGCGTTGATACGAACCCGATTGCCGGCGCGGCGCACGCTGCCCTCCAGCACGTAGCGGACCCCGAGGTCCCGGCCCACCTCCTGTATCATGACCGCCCGGCCTTTGTAGGTGAAGACCGAGTTGCGGGCGATGACGAAGAGGCCAGAGACCTTCGACAGATCGGTGATCAGGTCGTCAGTCATACCGTCGGCGAAATACTCTTGATCGGGATCTCCACTCATATTGGCGAATGGCAGGACGGCGATGGATGGCTTGTCGGGAAGCGTCAATGCCATACCCTCAACGAATGCAACGTCGAGCCCCGGCGCCCAGGGTTTCAGCCAGAATCCGATGCCGCCCGCGGCGATCAAGAGCACGATGACGGCAGCAGTAATCAGTTGGACTCGTGCCGGCCGACCCGCGCCCCAGCGTCTGGTTGGCTTCGGTGTCGTGCCTTCGGGGAGTACACGAAACACGCGGATGGGACGGGCGATGTTCTTGACCTCGACCTCACCCATATCCTCGAAAACCACCGACAATTTATCACGCACCTGGTTGCGCACGGCGCGACGGACGCAGATACCGCCAGGCTCCGCGAGCCCTTCGAGGCGAGCCGCGACATTGACGCCGTCGCCCAGGAGGTTGTCTCCCTCGACCATGACGTCGCCCAGATTGACCCCGATGCGGAAACGCATCCGCCGATCCTCGGGCAGATCGGCATTCCGCTCTTCGATACTCCGTTGAAATTCCACGGCGCAACGTACCGCCTGGACCGGGCTGGCGAACTCGGCAATCACACTGTCCCCAGCGCTGCCGAACACGCGACCGTCGTGCCCGGCGATCAGTTTGTCGATGACTTTCCGATAAGCGTTCAGCCTTTCGGCCGTCTCTTCCTCATCTTCGCCCATGAGACGGCTGTAGCCGACCACGTCGGCAGCAAGTATGGCGGCGAGCCGGCGTTCCATTGATCCTCCCAGATGACCGCAGATTAGCCGAGATTCTCGAGTTGATCTAGCGGTGCAAGACGGGTGGAATCTGGGTCAGTGCGTAATAGCCAAAACTCCGATTGCCGGTGCTCCCAAGGGTACTGTCCATAGAGGTCTGAAGTCTGCTTAGGGTCACCTTCAGACCTTCCCAGCCTTGCCCAGAATGTCGGAAGCTGAGGTATAAGCGGAGTTCAATTTCGGGCCGCTAGACTTCCGATTCTAGCCACAACCGGACATTAAGGTTTTCCGTTCTGGCACCACGGATCTTTTGCTCGCGATCCAATC